>JAFTDZ010000059.1 GCA_017453885.1 Clostridia bacterium | reverse complement strand
GCTCGTCGGCAACGCTCTGCACGCTAATCCGGAACCGGGCGTTATTCCGTGCCATCGCGTGGTCAACAGGAACGGCTGTCTTGCTCCGGCGTTCGCGTTCGGCGGGCGGGAAATACAAAAACAACTTCTCGAGAGCGAGGGCGTAGAGGTTAGCGACGACTTCACCGTGGATATGGAAAAGTATTGCATTTAATTGAAAGTTGAGTGTTGAAAGTGAAGGATGAAGAATGAAAAATGAAGAATGAAAAATGACAGTCCGGCCGCCCGTGGTCAAGGAGGGTGGCGGGCGCACGCCCGTCGGGGGGATTTGATAATAAAATATTTGTAAATAATGAAGAAAGAAGGGCGGAGTGTTGAGAGTGTGCCATACGCCGAAATCCGGATAACGTACTACTCTATGCTTTAACGGAGCGAATTTGTAAACGCGCAAACTCGCCGCCCTTTTTTCCGCCAATAAAAAATTGTAAAAAAATTTATATAAAACGCTTGACAAAGTTTGCCGTCGGTATTATAATACAGGCGAAAAAAGAAAAGGAGCGGGAAAACAATGAAGAAGAATATGTACAGCCTTATTTTGAGCGAGGACGTGGTGAAGGAAATAGACCGCCTTGCGTATGAAAACGGCACCAACAGGTCAAACTTCATAAACGGTATCCTTGCGGAATATTGCCGTATGGTCACGCCGGAGATGCGTATCAAAAACATTTTCGACAGGGCGCTCGAACTGTTCGAAGGTTCGCGGTTTCTCCCGTCGAAAGAGCCGAATTCCGGCATAATGACTTTGCGCACATCGCTCGAATACAAGTATCATCCCACCGTCAAGTACGACGTGCAACTCTTCCGCAGAAGGGGTTACGCCTTTGGGCAACTGCGCGTGGGGCTTCGGTCGCAAAGTCCCGAGTTATTGCGTGTTTTAGGGGACTTTTTTGAACTTTACGCCACTTGTGAAGGTAAATATTCTCCCCTTACGGAAGCGCGCCGCGGCGTGTTTTCGTTCGACGGAAGCAAGTTTATAAGAACGCTTGTTCTGCCCGAAGCGAGGGAGTATGACGCGTCCGACCTTGCCGACGCGATTAATTTATACGTCGTATCGCTCGACGATATGCTCAACAACTTCTTCACCGGAAAATATTCCACCGCCCTCGACTTTGAAATGGACTACGTTCGCCATCTTGAACGTATGCCCCTTCAGATCTGAAAAAATAATGATACCCGAAAGGAGGTGTTATGTATGAATGTAGATAAATTAACGAAAAAGTCAATGGAAAGCCTGCAACTTGCGCAAAGGCTTTCAATAGAGAGAAACAACCGACAAATTTCGCCGGAACACCTCGCCTACGCGCTTCTCTCGCAGGAAGACGGGCTTATCCCGCTCGTTCTAAAAAAGTGCGGGGTTGATACGGACGGCATTCGCCGCGAAACGGAAGAACTTATGGACAGACTTCCTTCCGTAACCGGCAGCGGCATAGAGCCGGATAAAGTGTATATTTCGCCGCTTACCGACAGGATTCTTACCGAGGCGGAAAAGGTCGCCGACAGGATGAAGGACGATTATATCTCTGTCGAACACATCTTCCTCGCCCTTCTCGACCTTGCGGAAGATCCGCTGAAAGCCGCCTTTATCTCACATAAAATAGATAAAAACGAAATTTTGAAGCAGATAAAAGCGGTGCGTGGAAGCGCGCGCGTAACTTCCGACACACCCGAGGAAACTTACGACGTATTGAATAAATACGGCGCGGACCTCACCGAGCGCGCCCGTACTCACAAACTCGATCCCGTCATCGGCAGGGATGAGGAGATACGTAACGTTATAAGGATTCTATCCCGAAAAACCAAAAACAACCCCGTGCTTATAGGCGAGCCGGGCGTAGGCAAAACGGCTATCGTCGAAGGGCTTGCCCAGCGAATCGTTCGCGGAGACGTACCCGAGGGTTTGAAGGGCAAAACGGTTTTCTCGCTCGATATGGGCTCGCTCGTCGCGGGCGCGAAATTCCGCGGAGAGTTCGAGGAGAGGTTAAAGGCAGTCCTCGGCGAAGTGAAGAACGCCGAAGGTAAAATACTTCTTTTCATAGACGAACTGCACACCGTGGTCGGCGCAGGCAAGACGGACGGAGCCATGGACGCGGGCAATTTGCTTAAACCTATGCTCGCGCGCGGCGAACTTCACTGCATAGGCGCAACCACGCTTGACGAATACCGCAAATATATCGAAAAAGATCCCGCGCTCGAACGCCGTTTCCAACCGGTAACCGTTGGCGAACCCACCGTAGAGGACACCGTTTCCATTCTCCGCGGGCTCAAAGAAAGGTACGAAATTTTCCACGGCGTAAGGATACACGACCGCGCGCTCATCGCCGCGGCAACGCTGTCGAACAGGTATATAACCGACAGGTTCCTGCCCGATAAAGCCATCGACCTCGTTGACGAGGCAGCCGCGATGATAAGGACGGAGATCGACTCCATGCCTGCCGAAATGGACGGCATTTCCCGCAAGATCACCCAACTTCAGATAGAGGAAGCGGCGCTCGAAAAGGAGAAAGACAACCTTTCCAAAGAGCGGCTCGAAACCTTGCGAAAAGAACTTGCCGACCACCGCGAAAAGTTTTCCGCAATGAAGGCCGAACTCGACAGCGAGAAGAACGCCATCAATCGAGAAAAGGACCTTAAGTCCGCCATAGACAAGGCGCGCGCGGACGCCGAGACCGCCGAGAGAAAATCGGATTACGCCCTTGCCGGCAAACTGCGTTACAGCGAGATACCTCGGCTGGAAAAAGAACTTGAAGATTCGAGAAAAGTCGCCCAAAACACGCAAAAAACCCTCCTTCGTGACGAAGTTACCGAGGAGGAGATCGCCCGAATCGTCTCCCGTTGGACGGGTATCCCCGTCAGCAAACTTATGGAAGGCGAGAGGGAAAAGATACTTCACCTCGAGGAAATTCTGCACAAGCGCGTGGTCGGTCAGGACGAGGCGGTAACCAAAGTTTCCGAAGCGATTCTCCGCTCCCGCGCGGGCATTGCCGATCCCGACAGGCCTATAGGTTCCTTTATGTTCCTCGGACCCACGGGCGTAGGTAAAACCGAACTTGCCAAGGCGCTTGCCGAATATTTGTTCGACGACGAAAAGAATATCGTCCGTATCGATATGAGCGAGTATATGGAAAAGTTCAGCGTTTCCCGCCTTATCGGCGCTCCTCCGGGATACGTCGGTTACGACGAAGGCGGTCAACTCACCGAGGCGGTGCGCAGAAAGCCGTATTCCGTAGTGCTGTTCGACGAGATAGAAAAAGCCCATCCGGACGTTTTCAATATTCTCCTTCAGATCCTCGACGACGGCAGGGTGACCGATTCTCAAGGTCGCACGGTCGATTTCAAAAACACCGTGATAATAATGACCTCTAACCTCGGCGCGGATTACATTCTCGACGGGATAACCGCCGACGGCAATGTGTCGGACGCGGCGCGTTCCTCTGTCGAAGCCCTTCTCCGCAAGACCTTCAAGCCGGAGTTCCTCAACCGCCTTGACGAGATAGTGTTCTACAAACCTCTTACGAGGGAGAACGTTTTCGCCATTCTCGATATTCTTACCGAAAAACTCCGCGAGCGGCTCAAAGAGCAGAATATAAACTTCACGCTCACGCCCGCCGCAAAGAAATATATCGCGGATAACGCGTACGACGCGCAATACGGCGCCCGCCCCTTGAAGCGGTTCATACAGAGCCGCGTGGAAACCCTTCTCGCCCGCTACATCGTGGGTGAAAATCCGGAGCCGAACGTCACGCTCGCCGTTGACGAAGAATACGGCGATCTGGTGGTAAAACGCGTTTAACGTGAGAAAAAGGCGACTTTTATATAAACAAATACGTTTAACCCGTTCGCGGGCGGCGCAGTAATTCTGCCCGCCCGCTTTTATAATATAAGGCAAGGATAAAAAGGTTTTTGCATAAATGAATATCCTCGGCTTGACAATCACCGTCGGCGTGTGCTATCATTGAATATGATAAAAAAATAAAAATTTACGGTGTTGTATGATAGAAGTAAATTCGGTTTTCACAAAGGAGAGCGTTAAGGAAATTAGCCGCGGCAAGCGCCTCGGTAACTATATTCTTTTTCCTCTGGTCGCGGCGCTAATGGTCGCGGGCGGCATCATTTCGATCTCGCGCGGGGTTAAAGGTATGGAATTCGTCGGCGCTATAATACTTTTCGCGGCGGCGCCTATCGTGGTGTTCCTCGCCTTCTATATGTCCGTGAAGGAAACGAAAAACAACGCTAAGTCTTTCGGCGTTGACCGCGGCGACGTGGTGATGAACTATAAATTTTCAAACACGTCCGTCGCCATAACGCGCGTTGCCGACGGCAAGACCGATAGGGAAGTCCTTCACTTCCGCGATCTTTACAAGGTAAAGCGCACGAAGAAATTTTTCCTTCTTTTCGTGAATAAGGACGAAATGTATTATGTTCCCGCAAAGCCGCAGGATTTCGTAAGCGGCTCGGCAGACGAACTTTTCAAATTGTTTTACGACAATAAAGTGATACTCGATTATTAGGAATATCTTAAGGAGATACTATGGAAAGAAAGTGGCTTAAACTCATCGTTTACTCGGCGTTCGCGGGCGTATGCATCGGCTTCGCGGCGATACTTTATCTTTACGGTCTGTCGCTCGCGCCCGTCGTAGGCATTTGGGAAAAGACCATAGCGGGGCTGTTGTTCGGCTTCGGGCTGTACTTCGTTATCGTTATGGAATACAAACTGTTCACGGGCATGGTGGCGCGCCTTGTCGATATGAAGCCGAAAGAATGGTTTCAACTTGTGGTGTGCTACGTTTTCAACACCCTCGCGATACTCGTTCTCGCCCTTCTCGTGTGGGCGATGCAAAATTCCGTGTCGGAAGCGGTCATCGGTAAGGCGGTTTCCGTAACCGAAGGCAAACTCGGCGGCAACCTGTTCGGCTCGTTCGTATCGGCTATGTTTTGCGGAATGATGATAACCTTCGCCGTAACTTCCCACCAAAGGGCGAGGGGCAAGGGGCTTTCCGGAACGCTCGGCATAATTTTCCCCGTACTCCTTTTCGTGTATATGGGCTTCGAACATTGCATCGCAAATCAGGCGTATATCTTCCTCGCCGTTATCGGCAAGGCGAATATAGAGCCGTTGCGCTTGCTTTTGTTCGCGGCAATAACTGCGGCGGGCAACGTGGCAGGCGGAATCATCTTCCCGCTTTTAACCAAGGCGGCGGAGAGCCTTAAAAAACAAAAAGCCCCCGAAAACGCGAAGGAATCGCCTGTTTTGCAGGAAGTTGCCGCCGCGGAAGACGAGGCGGAAAATAAATGAATATCCTTCCCGACGTGTCGGAAACAATAATTAAAACCGACCGCCTTACGCTCCGCCCGTGGAAACTTGCCGACCTCGACGATTTCTACGAATACGCCCGCGTTGACGGGGTAGGGCAACCGGCAGGTTGGTCGCCGCACGAGAGCAGGGAAGAATCCCTCGGCATTCTCAAAAAATTTATCGCGGAAAAAACCGTCCTCGCCATAGAGTACGGCGGCAAAGTTATAGGTTCGCTCGGCTTTCACGGTTATAGCGAAGCCGAACTGCCGCAACTTGCCTCTCTCAAGGCGGTCGAAATAGGTTTTGCCCTCTCCAAAAACTTTTGGGGCATGGGGCTTATGCCGGAAGCGCTCGCCGCCGTTATCGGTCACCTGTTCGATTCTCTCGGCTACGAAGCGCTCGTTTGCGGCTACTACGAAGGCAACGTCCGCTCGCAGCGCGTGCAGGAAAAGTGCGGTTTTTCACGCATTAAACGCGTTTCCTGCACTACCAAACTCGGCGAAATCAAAGAGGAATGGCTCTCCGTTAT
>JAFTDZ010000058.1 GCA_017453885.1 Clostridia bacterium | reverse complement strand
CGGTTCCCCTCCCCTTGCACAGGGGAGGCAATATGCCGCATTTCAAACAGGGCTCCCGCGAAGATTTGAAAAAATATCCGTGCGAAAGAGGCGAAACCGACAGTCAAGGCTTGCGGGTGAATACTTGCAACCCGATGCCCGACGGTCGTGTTTCGACGACGTCATTCTGAACAGGCTTCAGCCTGTGAAGAATCTCTATTCTTCTTGTTTGTCGTTTTTTTAACAAAAAAATCTCCGTTAAAGCACAGAGATTCTTCATTCCGCTTCGCTACATTCAGAATGACAATTTGGCCGCCCTTGGTTAAGGGGGGCTCCGCCGTAGGCGGTGGGGGGATGGTTTTTATAAATAACAGCCCTTCCACCGCAAGCGGTCCCCCTCCCCTTTAGCAAGGGGTGCGTTTGAATTCGGGAGCAAAAAATACGCCGGCGGCGCTTTCCGAAAAAACGCCGCCGGCACAAATAGGAGAAAATTTATGAAACAAACAATTATGTGTGATCTTATTGATTATTCCTCTTTCATCGGAATTTTATACGGTCATTCTTCCGTATTTTCCGAGGTTTCAACGGTTTCGCCTTCGGTAACGCCTTCAACTTCGGCGCCGTCGGCTTCTTCGCCTTCCGGTTCCTCGTCCTCATGCGGGGCGAGCGCCACGGTGGCTATCTTGCCTTCGCCCACCTTCATTATGCGAACGCCCTGCGTACTTCTGCCTATCTTGGAAATTTCTTCCGAACGGATGCGGATTATAACACCGTTGTCGGCAATTAGCATCACGTCGTCCTCGGGGGTGATAAGTTTGAGGTTTACGAGGTTGCCCGTCTTTTCGTTGAAAATGCCGGCTTTAACGCCCTTGCCCCCGCGTGATTGCAGGCGGTAATCGTCAATATCGCTGCGCTTGCCGTAACCGTTGGAAGAAACGGTGATCACCTCGCAACCCGCGCGTATCACGGCGAGATCCACAAGCCTGTCGCCCGCATTGAGTTCTATCGCGCGTACGCCCTGCGTGCCTCTGCCCGTGGGGCGAACGTCCTTTTCGGAGAACCTTACGCACTTGCCCTCTTCGGAGGCAACGATAAGTTCGTCGTCCCCGCTCGTGAACTGCACGCCCATAAGTTCGTCGCCATCAACGATATTTATGGCTATCTTGCCCGTTTTGCGAATGTTGGCGAATTCTTCGAGAGCGGTCTTTTTGATAAGCCCGTTTTTGGTTGCGAGAGCGATGAAACCTTCGGTACCCTCTTTGAGCGGTATCATGGCGGCAACTCTTTCGCCTTCGTCAAGTTGGATAAGATTTATCGCAGCCCTGCCGCGCGCCGTCCTCTGCGCTTCGGGTATATAGTAACCTTTCAGGCTGTAAACCTTGCCGAAATTGGTGAAGAACAATATATCGTCGTGCGTGGAGCAAACGAACATATTTTCCACGAAGTCCTCTTCCTTGGGTTTATGCGCGGTAACGCCCCTGCCGCCGCGGTGCTGGGCGCGGTATTCGCTTACGGGCATACGCTTAACGTAACCCGCGTGCGTCATGCTTATGACCACGTCTTCCCTCTCTATCAGGTCGGCGTCCTCTATTCCGTAAGGATCGGTGGAAATTTCCGTCTTTCTCGGAACGGCGTATTTCGCCTTGACTTCGAGAAGATCGGCTTTTACTATATCGGTTATCCTCGAAGGAGTTGCGAGAATATCTTTGAAATCCGCTATCATGCGGTCGAGTTCGGCAAGTTCTTCGTTGAGTTTTTCCACTTCCATCGAAGTGAGCCTTTGCAGGCGCATTTCCAGAATGGCGTTCGCCTGCTTGTCGTCAAGTTCGAATGCCGCCATAAGGTTTGCCGCCGCCGCGTTTTTATCCGCGGATCTTTTGATTATTTCAATAACTTCATCCACATTGGCGAGGGCTATAACGAGGCCCTTTATGATATGTTCGCGCTCCTCGGTTTTGGCGAGGTCGTAACGCGTTCTCCTCGTTATAACGTCTTCCTGATGCTTGATGTATTCGGCAATTATCTGTTTTAAGTTGAGTATCTTCGGTTCCCCGTCAACGAGGGCGAGCATTATCATGCCGTCGGAAACCTGCAAATTCGTGTGCTTGAACAGGGAGTTCAGCACCACCTGCGCGTTCGCGTCCTTCTTCACGTCGATGACGATGCGCATGCCGTGGCGGTCGGATTCGTCGTTTATGTCCGAAATGCCTTCAAGTTTCTTATCCTTAACGTAATCGGCTATCGTTTCGATAAGTTTCGCCTTGTTCACCTGGTAGGGAAGTTCGGTCACGACAATGCGGTTCCTCGTTCCGTTATTGAACTCCTCTATCTCGGTTTTGGCCCTTAAAATAATACTGCCGCGCCCCGTTCTGTACGCCTGTTTTACACCGCTTCTGCCCATGATAAGGGCGCCCGTGGGGAAATCCGGCGCGGTGATATAGGTTATAAGTTCGTCTATATCTATTTCGGGATTGTCTATCTGGGCGATCACGCCGTCGATAACTTCGCCGAGGTTATGCGGCGGGATATTCGTTGCCATGCCTACGGCGATGCCGTCCGCCCCGTTCACGAGAAGGTTCGGGAACCTTGCGGGGAGTACGGTAGGTTGCATCCTCGTATCGTCGAAATTCGGATAGAAATCCACCGTTTCCTTATCTATATCGCGAAGCATTTCCGAAGCGAGTTTGCTCATCTTCGCCTCGGTATAACGGTAAGCCGCCGGCGGATCTCCGTCCACCGAACCGAAGTTTCCGTGCCCGTCAACGAGCGGGCAGTTTATCGAGAAGTCCTGTGCGAGGCGAACGAGCGCGTCGTACACAGAACTGTCTCCGTGGGGGTGGAATTTACCGAGCACGTCGCCGACTATCGTGGCGCATTTTTTATAGGCTTTGTCGTTGGTAAGCCCTATATCGTGCATGGAATAGAGGATGCGGCGGTGAACGGGTTTAAGCCCGTCGCGCACGTCCGGTATCGCCCTCGAAACGTTTACCGCCATAGCGTAGGCGATAAACGACTTTTTCATTTCGTTTTCAACTTCTATATCAACAACGTTCGTCTTGGCGAGTACCTCTTTGAACTCGGCGCCGAGCGCGGAATTGTTTTCTTTTTTAGCCATAAGAACTCCTTTATATGCTTATTATACGTCGAGATCGGCAACGAGTTTTGCGTTGCGTTCGATAAACTGCCTGCGCACGTCCGGCTGGTCGCCCATAAGTTCGGAAAAGAGCCTTTCCGCCTCGGCCGCGTCCGACATGGAAACTTTGAGAAGCGTCCTCGTTTCGGGGTTCATCGTAGTTTCCCACAGTTGTTCGGGGTTCATTTCCCCAAGGCCTTTATAACGCTGTATCGCGGCTTTGCCGTTCTCCGCGAGGAAATCTTCAAGTTCCTTATCGGAATACATATATTTCTCCGTCTTGCCTATCGTCGCCTTATAGAGGGGCGGTTGGGCTATATAAACGTGCCCTTCCTCGATAAGCGGCCGCATAAAGCGGTAGAAGAAGGTGAGAAGTAAAATTCTTATATGGCTGCCGTCAACGTCGGCGTCGGTCATGCAGATAACGCGATCGTAACGGAGTTTGGTCACGTCGAAGTCCTCTTTCATTCCCCCGCCGAAAGCCGTTATCATGCTCTTTATTTCCTCGTTTTCGAGTATCCTGTGGAGCCTTGCCTTTTCAACGTTCAGTATCTTGCCGCGCAAGGGGAGTATAGCCTGAAATCTCCTGTCCCTGCCCTGCTTGGCGCTGCCGCCTGCGGAATCTCCCTCTACGAGGTAAATTTCGCACAGTTCGGAATTCTTCTCGGAGCAGTCCGCAAGTTTGCCGGGTAGCGCCGCGCTCTCGAACACGCTCTTGCGCGTTGCCTCGCGCGCTTTTCTCGCCGCCTCGCGCGCTTTTCTCGCGAGGACGGACTTCATTATTATCTCCTTGGCTTTGGCGGGATTTTCCTCTAAAAACGTGCCGAAAGCCTCGTTCATGGCGTTTGTCACAAGCCCGCGCATCTCGCTGTTGCCGAGTTTCGTCTTTGTCTGCCCCTCGAACTGCGGTTCGGGAAGTTTAACGGAGATCACCGCCGTAAGCCCTTCGCGCACGTCCTCGCCGGAAAGTTTCTCGTCCTCTTTCAAAAGGTTTAGTTTTCTGCCGAAGTCGTTTATTATCTTAGTGAGGGCTGCCTTGAACCCGTCCAGATGGGCGCCGCCTTCCTCTGTGTTTATGTTGTTGGCGAAACTGAATATGGTCTCGTTATAGCCGTCGTTATACTGCATGGCTATCTCCACCTCGTTGTCGCCGTACCTCTGCTCGAAGTATATGGTTTCGAACAGAACTTCTTTATATTGATTGAGATCTTCCACAAAGTGGATAATGCCGCCCTCGTAGCAGAACTCCTCGCGCCGCTCCTGCCCCGCGCGCTTATCCTCTATATTTATCTTAAGCCCCTTGTTGAGGTAAGCGAGTTCGCGCAATCTTGTTTTAAGGTTGTCGAAATTGAATTCGGTAATTTCGAAGATCTCGTCGTCCGGCATAAAGGTCACCTGCGTGCCCGTCTTGTCGGAAACGCCCACTTCCTGCAACCTCGTCTGCGGGATGCCGCGGTTGTAACGCTGGCGGAAGTGTTTGCCCTTCTGGAAAACTTCCACGTCGAGCCATTCGGAAAGCGCGTTCACTACCGAAAGCCCCACGCCGTGCAGACCGCCGGATATTTTATAGCCCCCGCCGCCGAATTTGCCGCCGGCGTGCAACTTCGTCAGAACAACTTCCACTGCGGAAATGCCCTCGGTGTGGTGTATGTCGGTAGGTATCCCCCTGCCGTTGTCCGACACGGTACACGATCCGTCCGGATTAAGGCATACCTCTATGGTGTCGCAATACCCCGCGAGAGCCTCGTCGATAGAATTGTCCACAATTTCCTGCACGAGGTGGTGAAGCCCGCGCGCGTCGGTCGAGCCGATGTACATACCGGGCCGTTTTCTTACGGGGTCCAACCCCTCGAGGACCTGAATTTGCTCCTCACCGTACTGACCTTCAACTTTCGTTTCGTTAGCCATAAAATTTCCTTCCTTTTTGATAATCGCCCTTCTCGCGTGCGTGTACGCGCGTGCGCCGCACGCGTTTAGTTATACTTAATATAATTATATATTATATTAAATGACTATATAAGTATAACATTTTTTAACGGTAACCGCAAGCGTTTTTTTCGAAATTTCCGATAAAACGAAAAAAAACGAATAAAATTCTTCCCCTCGGGCAGAATCAGGGTAAAGAACTATATTAAAGGAGATGATTTTATGAATTTGAAATGTTCTTGCTGTCAAGGCGAAATAAGCGGGCCTTCGGTAATAAACTGCCCGGGCTGCAACGCTTTTGTTTGCGACCGTTGCGCCCAAAACAACGCCATGCTCTGCCCCTACTGTTCCACGCAGTTATTCTACAACAACTGACCGCCTGCGCATATGGTGAATTGCCCTCTTGCGAAAGAGTGAAGCGATACCGTCGCATTGCAAACAGGGCTCCCGCGGAGAATTTGAAAAATTATCCGTGGGAAAGAGGAGCAATCGGCTTTAACGCAGAAAGGTGAAAACCTGCAACCTTTCGCGTTATATGCCGCATTGCGACGACGTCATTCTGAACAGGCTTGCCTGTGAAGAATCTCTATTCT
>JAFTDZ010000057.1 GCA_017453885.1 Clostridia bacterium | reverse complement strand
TCCGAGGAAGCCGACCGTAAACGTGTAACCCGTAAGAGTTTCCGAAAGTTCCACTTCCGTTCCGTCCGGCGCGTAAACTTTTATATCGGAAGCGATTATCTCATCCTTCGCGGGATCCTTCATCAGGTTTTTGGAAATGGAAATTTCCTCTCCGTAAGCCGCGGAAACGGGTATTTTGCCCTCTATAACCACGGGTGAAACGTCAAAGGTGGCAACCGCTACTCCGCTTACGCCGTCGCTCGCGTGCGTCCACTCTCTGTTGATGCCTTGCGTGCCGCTCCAAAGAACGCATTTTACATTCCCTTCGGCGTCGTAAATACGAACGTTTCTGTACATAACGACGATCTTTTCGCCGCAAGCCGCCTCGGTGGAGAAACCGACCGCAAAGTGATAAAGCACCTGCCCGTAAACGGCGTCGCCCGATCTTACTTTATAATTTCTGCTATACCAAACGGGACCGCTTTCATCGTGCAAAACGGCGGAAAGATCCGCGGAACGCGCCATGGAATATCCGCTTTCGTCAAGGCATTCGAGGTCTTGGAACAGCGAATACATCATTACCCACGTTCCGTCCATCTGACCGGTTATCGCGCCGAGTCCGGAAATATATCCGTATGTTCCGTCCTGATAAACGGTATAAGCCATTACGTCATAGGAAATAACGTCGCCCACGTTGAGCGCGCAGTTATCCGGATGAAGGATCTGCGTATCGAACTGTTTGAGTACGCCTTCCGCCCTGCTTTCTTCGTCGATCGAAGCGATAACGGAAAGAACCAGCCCCTCGCTTTGGTTCGCGGTGACGTTAACGGACATTTCTGAAAGGTTACCGTCGCTGTCGGCTTCGGAAACGACGCTTATCGTATAGATGCCCGAATACGCCGCCATGAACTTTTCGGTGTTCTCGCCTATAAGTTCGTTACCGAGCGGATCGACTACCGAAATACTCGCAACGCCTACGGTGCCGTCGGAAATATCCGTTATCTTTATAAGCCCGATAAGTTTTGAAACTTCGTAAAAATTACCTATGGTAAATCCGTCGATGCCGGTGAGATCGATGACCGGTTTATCAACGTCCGCCACGCTTACGGAATACCCTGCGGAAACCGTTTTGCCCGCGTTGTTTTCCGCAGTATAAACTACCGTATAAACGTCGTTCTTCTTTGCCGTGGGAACAAAACTCCAGCCTTCCGCAGTTTCGCTTACGGCGAAAACGTCTCCGTCGGAATTAGTTACGGAAGGTACGGCTTTAAGCGTTTTTTCTCCCCGAACGCTCGCGTAAACCGAGCCGAGCGAAACGCTTTCGTGCGCGTATGCCGAAGCCGGTACCGCGGCGGCAACGTCCGATTCTATTATTACCGGCATATTTATATCGGCAACTACCGCAACGAGGGTTTTTGTTGAAACGTAACCGTTTTTCGCTGCCGCGTAAGTTACGGAATATTCGCCCGCTTCTTCGAATATAAAGGCGGCGGTATCTTTGCCTTCGAGGTCGATTTCTCCGTTCTTGCCGCGTATGGAAGAAACTGCCGCGCCGCCCGCATAAGAGGTTAGGTCATATACGGTATCGGTATATAATATTTCCGGCAGGGCGGCGGTAACCGACGTTATATCGGGGCACTCAGTCCCCTCGAACGCCGCGCCGAGCGTAACGTTGGCGGCGTTTTCGCCAGAACCCGTCATATCTCTGATGGCAGTCCAGTCGAGCATCCATACGGGGGTAGTTCTCGTAAAGCCCTGATAAGCCTTGTTTTCGGCAACGCTGTTCACGCCTTCTATACCGTAAATATCGTCCGCTCCGCCGAACAGCCCGAATGTCACCCCGTGACAGGTTATCTTTACGTTTCTTATATAAATTTCAATAACGCCGGACACGGGCAGATCCTTCTTTTCCACGGCAAACAGGAAATATATGTCCCTCGGGATCGTATTGCCCATATTTACTTCGAAAGTTCTCTTATACCAACCGTTGGTGAGGGCGGAAATGAATTTTTCTTCGTAGCAGTTGGATAAATATCCGTTACCGTCGGTGAAATCGCCCTGCCTGAAGAACCAGGGATCCGCGTCGAGAGTAAACGACACCCCGAGCATACCCGGCAGATAATCCGGCGACCAGAATTCAAAGGAGATCTCGCTCTCGCCCCAGGCGTTCCACCAGTCGGATATACCGTTGTTTTTCAAAGAGGCGCCCGCGTCGTTCGCCGCGGGGAAAGGCGATACGCCGAATATAAATTTCGTGTCGTCGCGCTCCGCTTTCGCGTAATCCGTTGCGAATTGCTCGCTCGCGGTATCTATATATATCCTTATCGCGGAAGATCCGGCAAGCCCGTTCCACGAAGCGTATATCGCGGTATCTTCCGTGATAACGGCGTCAAAGTCGTAATCGTAGCCGTCGGCGTTTTTCCACCCGCCGAAAGCGTAACCTACCCTTGCGGGATCGGTTTCCGGCCGTTGCGCCTTGCCGCCTTCTTCCACTCTTACCACGCTTGCGGGCGAGCCGTTTCCGTAAACGAAGGTCACGTTATTGCCTGCAACTTCGCCGACTTCAAAAGAAACTCTGCCCACGGCGGTCTGCCCGTCTTTTTCGGCTTTATATACAAGTTCCCATTCCCCCGCTTCAAAAGAATAATTTGTGATATCCGCTTCGCTCAGATCCACAAAAGCCCCGTTTTTCGCAGCGGAAACGAGTTCCACCGCAACCGAAGAAACGGCGAACGAGGTCAAGTCGTATGTTTTTGAAGTGACCATTCCGCTCGGTACGGACGTGTTTACGGATATAAGGGAAGGAGCGTCTATCGCCTCGAAAGACGCTCCGAGCCTCGTCGCGCGCATGGCGCCTACGCCCGTAAAAGTATTCATCGTTCCGTATTCTTCGTTCCATATCCTGCGCGTAACGTATCCGCCCGTAAACGCCTCGCCGTTCGCGGTTTTGTTCACTCCGGCGGAAGTGAACACGCCTATCTCGTTCCCTTCGTCATCTACCTGCCCGAACAGGTTATAAGTAACGCCGTGATGTTTTAACGTCACGTTTTTGTAGTACAGTTTAACGGTACCGGTCGTAGGCAAATGTTGTTTTTGCACACAGAAAACAAAGCCGAGATGTTCGGCTATCATAGAAACGTTCACGTTGAAAGTCCTGCGGCGCCAACCGTTTTCATACAATCTTTCCGTATCGGCGGATTGTACCGTAACATGGTTGCCGGCATCGTCGGTATAATCGGAATTACCGATTATCCACGGGTCGGATCCGACGAAAATACAAACGCCGTCCATGCCGGGCATAAATGCGTCGGAGTAAAAATCGTAAGAAATTTCAACGTTGCCGAAACCGTTCCACCACTCGCCGAGCGCGTCGTTCTTCAAAGCGTCCAACGTGTCGTTGACAGCAGGGAACGGCATCACAGCGAACGCTACGGAATCCGTCGGATTGAGCCCGTCCGTTCCGCTCGCAAATCCCGCGCTTTCGGTATCAAGCGTTATACATATCGCTTTCTCCGCATTTCCGTCTGCGGAAAAAACAACTTTTTCTCCGCTTTGTGTTGCAAACATCGCGAGCGACAATAATAAACAGACCGCCAACGCGGAAGTTATCATCGCTTTGATGCTTTTTGTTTTCGTTCTCATTTTTTACCTCCTGAAATTTTTATATTACTCGGTGAAACACCGAAATGTTTTTTGAATTCGTGCGAAAAATGAAGTTGATCTTTATATCCCACCATCAACGCTACGTCCTTCACCTTGAAATCGTATAGTTCCAGAATATTTTTCGCCCTCTGCATCCTGACCGAAGTGATATACTGCTTGGGCGAAATGCCCATCTGCTTTCTGAATACCGAACACAGGTAATTCGGGGAAACGTGTTGGCTGTTCGCTATATCCTTTACGGAAATATCGAACATATAATTGAAATTTATAAAATCTTTCGTTTCCCTTATGTGTATTTCCTGCTGATTTATCCTTTTCGTCTTAATGTTTTTTTCACCGAGAATCTCGGATAGTCTGTTAAAAATAAGGTAAGTGTATCCTATGGCTTCAAGCGTTATTTTACCCTCTTTGAAATACGCGTAAACCAACTTGTCGAAAAGTTCTTCAAGTTTCCCGTCTTTCCCCGTTTTATAAAGTATTTGCCCTTTATCCGGAAATATTTCATCGGCTATTTTTTCGGCGTAAAGCCCCGTGAAAACTATCCAGGAATAACACCACGGACTTATGTCCTGCGGGTAATATTCCACAAGCATTTTCGGCCTGATTATAAAGCAGTCCCCCGCAAAAACTTCTTCCTTTACGTCGTTATATTTTATAAAGCCGCTGCCGTTCATCACGTAATGGATAGTATAGCAATCCTTCGCCATCGGCACAACGTGTTTCTGCGGCACGCATTGTTCTTTGCCGCATTCGATAAGGTCAATATCAAGTAAACTTCCCGATAAACTTTCCTTCGATCTGTAACCGTTTCCCATATTCCCCGTCCTTACGTTAAAAATTATAAAACAAGACTTGCGTTTTGTCAACATTAAAATTTTACGGATAGTTAAAGTATTTACATATCCACACATATCAAACTTAAATTTCAGGATTTGTATTTATTTTTAATTACAGATTATTATAAGGTTAAAAAGAATTATAAATCAACAAAAAAATTTTTTATCATAAATGTTGAAACACGTAAAATATGTTCGATATTTACATATCGTATATAGGAAAATACGTTAAATGCCAAAGCCGCCGGAATAAGCAAAATAAGTGACGGCTGCTTTTTCAATACCATAGGTATCAGGTATCTACCGCCTGCGGCAATAGAGGGAACGACGTAAGAAGAATAAGAGTTGAAACCGAATCTCGTCAGATACCCGAACTCTATTTCGGTCTTTTCGTTCGCTATCATCGCGTCGGCCCCCTTCCCGATAAACGCCCGCAACTTTTCGGCGTGTTTACCGTAATCGAAAGCCTTTACGTATTTCAACGCCTTTTCCCTGTCCGGGTTGCCGCCGCGCTCCGCAATTTTTTTGCGGGCGTGTTCCGTTACAAGGCGGATATTGTTCATAAGTTTATCCACGTCTTTGAACAGATTTTTGTTTATCTTCTGCACAATATATTTCGTTTGAACGCCCTTATTTTCCAGAACGGCGAGATAGGTTTCGTTTATATGACCTTCACCGTATCTCTCGCACGAAACGAGTTCACCTTTTAACTTGAAATTACTTATTATTTTGCAAAAATCGTAGTTCATATATTTCTCCTGTTCGTTTAACGTCAGAATAATCTGTGAAAGATTGCGAAACACACCCCTTCCGACGTAAGCTTGCCGTTGTTTACGGTACAATTTTCGGCAATCAACGTTTTTCCGTAATCAACTACGCGTTCGGTACGCGCCTTTGCCGGTTGAATGAACACGGTATATATACCGCTGTCGGTATGTCTTTCGTAAATAAGCGGATACCCGTCTTCAATCACTTTGACTCCCGCCGAATAGGGCATTTTTTTGTGCAGTTCCGTTAGTTTTCTGACGACGTGAAGAAGGCTGTTTCCGCGCTTCTCCTGTTTTTCTACGCTCTCCCCGTCTTCGTTCACGGGGAGATAAAGAAGGTTTTTATCCGCAACGGAAAAACCGCGGTTTTTTGCTTCGCTCCACTGCATAGGAGTGCGCGATCCCGTTCTCACGGTGCCGCCGTCCTTGTGTATGCCGCGCATATATTTCATATATATTTCGTCGCCGTAATATATGAGCGGCACGGATTTCCACGTTAAAACGAAGGCGAAAATCAACTTCAACATCTCTTCGCTCTTCCCTTCGGATACCCGCGTAAGGTCATGATTTCCCGTTCCGAATACGTGAGAGCCTTTATCTGCTATTTCTTTATCCAGCCCCATCGTATGGTTCAAAAAATCCTTTACGTTTCCGCGGCCGTTTTCGCTGAAATAATTGTCGCCGAGTTCCATATACGAAGCGATATTCATTCCCTTCTCGTTTCTGATAAGCGCGTTATAACTGCGGACGTCGTGCGTTAAATAGTCCATATCGAACCCACATTTGCCCACGGATACCGCGGGGTCGCCGCCTTCCGCGAGGAATAAAGCGTAAGGATATTCCTTACGTACTTCTCCGATAAGCGTGTTCCAGAGCCATGCGTCGCCCTCGTGAGTTTTGCCGCCTTTAACCATATAAAGCGCCATATCGCAACGGAAGCCTGCAACGCCTTTCGCGCACCAGAACTTCATCATATTTATTATTTCGTCCCTCAGCGGTTTGAGGCGTGGATCCGTATAGTGCCATTGCCACGGCTTGCTCTCGTCGGGATTTTCGAAACCGAAATTCAGCGCCGGCTGTTTGAAATAGTAATTGATGCGGTAACACCCGTCGCGCTCTTTCGGGTTCGCCACGCACCGTTCGTCGCCCGTAATAAGGTTAGTAGTCCAGATATACCAGTCACTGTGCTCGTTGCGTTCCTTTTTGCAGGAATCGATAAACCACGGGTGTTCGTCGGACGTGTGCCCGATGACGAGATCGATAAATACTTTCAACCCTCTCTTTTTGCAATCTTTTATAAGATTTTCAAAGTCTTCCATGGTGCCGAAACGCGGGTCAACGGAATAATAATCGCAGATATCGTATCCGCCGTCGTTGAACGGAGATTTATAAAACGGGTTGAGCCATATCGCGTTGACGCCAAGCGATGAAACGTAATCGAGTTTTTCGCTTATTCCTTTGAAATCTCCCGTTCCGTCTCCGTTCGAATCGTAAAAACTCGTCGGATAAATATCGTAAAAAATCAGATTATCGATGTTTTTTTTACAGAATTTCATAGTAAAGTCCTCCATTTCCTGAATTTATCTTTTAACTTATAATACAGGCGCTCAGCCCATATCTTGCAACCTTTTTCATTCGGATGTCCCCCGAATCGCGCATTAAACGGCTTTTCTTCGCTTTCCCGTAAAAACGGAACAACGTCGAAAACCTCGCCGAAAGTCGGATCGTTTTTGATAAAATCGTTTATATCCGACCAAACTTTCCGAAGTTCTTCGGGGTAATCGAAAGGCGGTATCGTCTGCATTATCACCTTTGCGCCGGAAG
Source organism: Clostridia bacterium (assembly GCA_017453885.1). Classification (GTDB taxonomy): domain Bacteria; phylum Bacillota; class Clostridia; order Christensenellales; family Borkfalkiaceae; genus RGIG3732. Next base: position 544 of record JAFTDZ010000057.1, on the reverse strand, counting down.
CGGTAAGTTCTTTATAAATGTGTCGTAAATCACGCATTATCGCCTCTTTACGCCTTCCTTGCAAAAGGTCGTTCACACCGAAACACACAAAACAAAAATCGCTGTTTTTCGCCTTTTTTAGCCATACCCCGCCCGAGGCGGCGTCCTCAGCGCGACCGAAACCGAGCCCCAAATTCCAGTACGAAAAATCCTGACCGAGTTTTTCGGCAAACAGCGCGTTCCAATGGCGATAAGAATTAAGCGGCGTACCGATACCTTGCGTTATCGAATCACCGAGAAACGCAATTCTTCCCTTTATATTGCGGTCGCAACCCACCATGGAAGGAACAGGCACCCCGTGGGAATATTCCCAAAACTCCCCGTTCTTTATAAACGTGGGCAACAAAGACTCCTCGTGGCAGGGAATTTCCGTACCGGAAAACGTTATCTCAACGCAAAGGTATTCGCCTTTACAAAACTCCATTTCAACGGGATCGGAATAAAAAATCTCCCCTTTCGCAACTTTCTTTTCCTTTTCGCCGCAAAAAGTTACGTCTTTAACGTC
>JAFTDZ010000056.1 GCA_017453885.1 Clostridia bacterium | reverse complement strand
TTTTGAAAAAGGGTGAAGAAGATAGCGGACAACGGGCGGAAGCAAAAAGAGCGGTTTCGCAATTCCGTCTCGGCGATAAGATATCGATCTGCGCGCCGAAGGGAGTGCGGACCGTGTTCCCCGACTCGCCTGCCTTGGCGGCAACTTTCGATACGGCGCAGATCGCGCGCGTGGCTGAAGCCCTTGCGAAGGAAATTTCAAATTCCGTTTGCGTGGAGGGAAGTTGCTTTCCCGTAACGGGTTTTACGCCCGACCGGGAAGGTTACGGCTCGGAAGAATTGCTTTCCTACGAGTGTTGCCGCGCCTTCGTGAAGGGATTTGAAAAGCCTTCCGCCGGAAATTTATCCGCCTTCCCGATGGTGAAATGCGACGATGAAAATATGCCCGCGATAAGGCGCTGGCTTTCGGGAAATATGTCGCGCGGGATACAAGTAAGCGGCGAAGGGCGTGACTTTAATAAGGATCTTAAGCGTTTTAGCGGGGTGATCTACGCGGTGCCGGTCGATCCGATCGAACTCGGGCCGACAGGCGACTTGAATACGGAACTACGGGCGCGCGCGAAGAGGTACGCGGAATCGGGCGTTACGGCAGGCACGGCGTATTCCGGCGAAGGCTCGAACGGCTTGAACGAAAAGCAGGCTACGGCGTTCGCGGAGAGGATAGCGAAATTGCCTTCTGCCCGCAAAGATAAAAATATAGAAGTTATCCGTTCTGCAAAACACATATCGCTCGCGACGCGCGCGGCGATGGATAGCGTGGTTTTGGTGAAGAACAACGGCGTTCTGCCTCTTGACGGGCCGATAGAGAACGTTGCCGTTATAGGCAGCGCGGCGCTAAAGAGCGGGGAGGAAGGCGTATATTCGGAAAGAACTCCGCTCGATTGTCTTAAAAAGTGCTTTAGTAAGATCAACTTCCGTTGCTGCCCTTATTTTTACGGCGATAGCGGGGAGAGCGAACAGGCTTTGAGCATTGCAAAGCGGTGTGACGCCGCCTTTCTTTACATAGGAAAGGATGATATTTCGGACGGGGAAAATTATGAAAAAGTCGCCTGTTTCACGCAAAAACTTGCAAAAGCGGTAGAAACGACTGTGGTTGTTTGCCTGTGTGCCCCGAAGGATCTTTCGGCTTTCGCTCCCGCTTCGGCGATAATAGTGGGTTGGCAAACGGGCGAATTCGCGGGCGCGGCTGTGGCGGAAACGATAGGCGGAATGCCTACCGGCGGCAGGTTGCCGTACCCCGTGAAAGCGGGCGAGGCGGACGGCAAAGCGGTTTATTATCCGTTCGGCCACGGCTTGAGTATGGGTAGGGCGGAAGTGTCCGTCGCGGCGAAATCGGGCGGGACGGTGAGGTTCCACGCCGAGAACGACACTTTGGAAACCGTTAAAAAGAGCGTTTTATTATACGAAAAGACGGGTGAAAATTACCGCTTCGTCGCGTTTACGAAAGTGAGAATAGAGCCTATGCAACTGAACGTATTTACAATGAAGTTGCCGCAGGATTTACCTGCAAACGCCGAATTGTATATTTCCACGCTGGTATACGGGAACGGAAGCGAACGGCTTATTAAAGTTCTTGACTGAAAAAAGAAATATTTTACGCGCCGCGGCATAAAATATTACGAGGTGTTTATATGAGCATGTTTTGTAATGAAAGCGGCTATGAA
>JAFTDZ010000002.1 GCA_017453885.1 Clostridia bacterium | reverse complement strand
TCATATTCGATTATCCCCGCTAAAACGCGCAAAATCGTGGTTTTTCCGCTACCGGAAGGGCCGAGCACGCAGTTGATTTTTCCGCTTTGAAGTTCGAGGGAAAAATTTTCAAGCACAACGCGGTCGCCGTATTTTTTGGTAACGTTTTTCAATGAAACCGCCATTTTTCGGAAACCTCCTTCACGGTTCTTGCCGAAAGCCTTATCGCGAGTTCCGTCAGATAACTCAACCCAATCGCGGCGATAGTATAGGCGAGGATCCTGCCCATATCCACTATTGCCTTGCTCTCCGCCATAAGGCCGCCAAGGCTGAAGCCCGTTGCGGTAACCGCTTCCGCCGCAATTATAAGTTTAACGGTAAGGCTCAACGTGTTCACGATGTCGGAATACATAGAAGTCCACACCGAGGGAATGATAAAGCGTGAAAGAACGTACTTTCTTTTAACTTTATACACCTTGCCCACTTCCGCCAAACTGCCGCTGCATTGTTTTATTGCCGTGTAAAATGAAGAATAGAGCGTAGGGAATATCACCAGAAAACTGATCAGAACAGCCCTGTACCACCCCTTGATCGCTATATAGCATATGAATATTACGGAAATCGTAGGCAACGCACGAAGTATCACCACTATCGGGTAAAACAACCTGAAAAAAGTTTCGCTGCCGACCGACAAAAGCGCGAGGAGAAGCGCCGCCGAAAACGCTATTGCGAACGCGAGGACGGAGCGCAGCATTGTGTTGCCCACGCCCTTCCAGAACGCGACTTCCCCCATCGCCAACCACAGTTCTTTAAGCGCCGCGGTCGGCTTCGGTAAAATCAATTCAATTCCGTAAATCGCCGCCGCCGCGTACCAAACAGCGAAAACAAGTATCACGGTGATAAGCGGCAGCAGCCTGTATTTCAACTTCATATTTTTATAAAAAACGCCCTTTTTCTCACATTATCGGCTATATGCCGTAATAGAAACCGTCGTCCGGCAACTTGCCGCCGATAAGTTTATCATTAAATCCCTTTATAACGTTAAGGTATTTTTCCACGTTTTCCCTTGCGGCCGCGGCGGAAACGTAACCCACGTTACTGCGCTCTATTATCTCCGCCGTGAAATCGACGGTGAGAGAACTTCCTTTCCCCGCAAGTATATCCTTTATCGAAGCGGCGTTCTCCTTGCACCAGGCATTGCTGTTTTCAAGCGCTTCGATAAGCGCCTGCATAAAATCCGCGTTTTCGGCGACCTTATCCGCCACAACAAGCCCCGCCTGCGTATAATCTTCGCCGGTGAGTTTTTTCCATTCCGCCTGAATATCGAGCACGGTTTGCGTTCCGGCTTTTGCGTTGCAGTTGGTTACCGCAGGCTCGCCCATCACGCCGAATTCCGCTTTGCCCGTCTTAAGCAAGGGCACCAACTCGCTTGCGGCGGCAACGTACTGAAGGGCAACCTTGCCCTCGACAGCCGTTTCGCTCTCCTCGAAGGCTATTCCGCTCTGCGTCAATATATATTTGAGCGTGAGGTCGGGCGTGCCGCCTCTGCCTATGTTGTAAACCACTTTGCCAACGAGGTCGTTCACCGTAGTTATTGCCGTTTTGCCCACCATATATAAGCAGCCGGAAACGTTTACCGAAACAAATTTTATCTTCGCGCCGAGGTTATAAACCCTCGCGGCGAGGTTCACGGGCATCACGGCTATGTCCGCCGTGCCGTTGGTTACGTTCGTAACTATCTCGTCCGCTCCGGAAACTATACTCGCGTTTATGTTAACGTTGCCGACCTTTCCGTCCTTAAGGATCTGCGCTATCGCTACAGCGGGCGCTCCGTCCGGAGCCATAAGAACGTATTCCTTCGCCGCCTCGCCGGAATCATCTTTCGGCACAGGTTCGCAGGAAACAAAAAGCACTGCCGTTACAAGGCATAAAACGATTGCAAAAAATTTCTTCATACTAATTTACCTCCACGTCGGCTACGGCCGACTTTACTTTAACGTTTTTAAGTTTTCCGAGTTTACCCGCCAAGGCGGAGATCTGCTCGTTTGTGCCGCGCACTATTATAGAAATAACGTAAACGCCGTGCTCCCTGTCCGGCACGCCTGTCCTCGCCGTTATTATCTCGGAATTAGCGGAAAGAATTTGCTGCACGCTCTCCGCCATGGTCCTGTCCTTTTCGATTATTATGCCCATTACGCCGATTCGCATTTATTTTTTCTCCTTTTTTTATAATAAAAGCGCCTTGAAAAGTTTCCAAAGCGCAACAAAAAATCTTATTACCCCTGTGCGGAAAACGCAGGAACGCCTACGCCTTACGGTCGGTTGATAAAAGAAAACTTACTCTCCGAAACTTCATCGATTAGGTTTTTTATTTTATATTATTATACTACGCAATTCCCGTTTCGTCAAGTGAAATTTATATATTTAATTTTTTTGCAAAAATAAAAAAAACAGGAACAGTATGCTTGACAGTAAATTATATATATGATATAATTAAAATATAAAAACAAAGGAGAGTATTGCAATGAATTGGGAAACAGTAAAAATCAAAAACACTTCAAAAAGCAGAAATTCGGCTTATGCTAGCATTGGATTTGGTAGAATTTCGTTTAATACTGGAGCATGTGAACTAATAGAGAATTTTCCTTCTTATAACTACGCAAAAATATTAAAAGCAAAAAAAGACGGAAAATTACTTATAGGCGTAAAATTATATACCGAATATGATGAAAATTCTATCAAAATAAGTAAACGGAAATTAAATGGTAAAATAGTTGATAAAAGTTTCAACATTGAAAACAAACCATTAATGGAAGAACTATTTGGAATTCAAGGTACACAGAATAAAGTAACAAGATATTCTGTTAAATTAGATCCTGAAGATAAAACCATTTTAATTATATATGGTGAATAATACATACTTCACGCTGCATGTTAATGCACAATAAAAGAGTTTTGTTATTCTTCAAACTTTACGGCGTTTTTGTAAAGGTATTCGATTACCGTTTTCCGCTTTATTATTCCGCTGTAAACGCCGCGGTCGTCGGTAACGGGCACGAAGTTCTGATCCATTATAACGTTAAGCACCTCGTCCATAGGCGCG
>JAFTDZ010000055.1 GCA_017453885.1 Clostridia bacterium | reverse complement strand
CACTTCGCGAGAAGTTCCTTGCGCTTAAGGAAAATTTCATACCGCTCGTCGCTGACAAGCCCCGCTTTCCGCCCTTTTTCGGTCAGGCGGAAATCCGCGTTGTCCTGACGGAGAAGCAGACGGTATTCCGCGCGGGAAGTCATTATGCGATAGGGCTCGTTGGTGCCTTTGGTCACAAGGTCGTCTATAAGTACGCCCGCGTAAGCCTCGTCCCGCCCGAGTATGAGCGGCTCCTTTCCCTGAAGATACAGCGAAGCGTTCGCCCCTGCAACAAGCCCCTGAACGGCGGCTTCCTCGTAACCGCTCGTGCCGTTTATCTGACCGGCGGTGTAAAGCCCCGCTATCTTTTTGAAGGCGAGGGTGGGGAGAACGTCGAGCGTGTCGATGCAGTCGTACTCTATAGCGTAGGCGTAACGCATTATTTCGCAATGTTCAAGCCCCGCGATGGTGCGGTACATTTCCTTCTGAACGTCGTGCGGGAGAGAGGTGCTCATGCCCTGAACGTAAACTTCGTCGGTATCGGCGCCTTCCGGTTCGAGGAATATCTGGTGCCTGTCCTTATCGGCAAAGCGGACGACCTTATCCTCTATAGAAGGGCAATATCTGGGGCCTATCCCTTTGATCGCCCCGCCGTAAAGCGGGCTTCTCGAAAGGTTTTTAAGAATTATCTCGTGCGTTTTTTCGTTGGTGTAAGTGAGGTAACACGGCTTTTGCTCCACGGGTATCCTCTCCGTCAGATAGGAAAAGGGGTAGATATTCGCTTCGCCGTACTGTATTTCGCATTTTGAATAATCTATCGTCCTGCCGTCTATCCTTGCGGGCGTGCCCGTTTTGAAGCGGCGCACGTTGAAACCGAGGTCTGTAAGGTTTGCCGTAAGTTTGTTAGCCGGCGCGAAACCCGAAGGCCCGCTCTCCGCGGAGTATTCCCCCGCGAATACCTTTCCGTTAAGATAAACGCCCGTACACACTACGACCGCGCGGCACCGGAACACCCCGCCGTATGCGGAAACCACACCCGTTACCTTGCCGTTTTCGGTTAGTATCTCCACCGCTTCAGACTGGATAACTTGCAGATTTTGCGTGTTTTCGAGGACTTTTTTCATTTCCGTGTGGTAACGGTTCTTATCTGCCTGCGCCCGCAAGGACTGCACCGCCGCGCCTTTACCGCGGTTGAGCATCTTTATTTGCAGGGTTGTTCTGTCGGCAATAACGCCCATTTCGCCGCCGAGCGCGTCTATCTCTCTCACAAGGTGGCCTTTCGCCGTTCCGCCTATGGACGGATTGCACGCCATAAACGCGATGCTGTCGAGATTCAAGGAGAGCAAAGCGGTTTTTTGCCCCGTTCTTGCAAGGGCGAGCGCGGCCTCGCAACCTGCGTGCCCCGCGCCTATTACCACGGCGTCGAACACGCCTTCAAAGTAAGTGCTTTTCATATTTATAGGCTCGTAAACAGCCGCCGAAAAACGCTGTTTTTGCGTGATTTGGGCGGCTAAATGAAAAATTATTTTTTAAGTATCATATTTTTCAGGTCGTTCACCTCGGTGGCGTACCTGCCGTTTTCGGCAACGAGTTTCGCCACTTTGTCACGCGCGTGGATAACGGTGGTGTGGTCGCGCCCGCCCATCGCCTGACCTACGGAAACGAGCGGCAAAGTCATAAGTTCGGTCATAAGGTAAACGCATATCTGCCGCGGCTCGGCAATTTCCCTGTTCTTCTTTTTGCCCAAAAGGTCCTTTTCGGAAACGTGGTAATAATCGCACACGGCGCGGATGATATTAGTGGTGGTGATCACTTCCTGCGCGGGGCCGGCGGTTTCGGCAAGGGCGGAGCGGGCAAGTTCGAGCGTTATGGGCTTTTCGTAGAGAATGGAAGTGAATATCACCTTCTGCAACAGGCCCTCAAGCGTTCTCACGTCCGCACCCGAATTCTGTGCGAGGAAATCCGCCACTTCGAGGGAAATAACGCATTTTTTCGCCGCCGCCTTCTTTTGAAGAATGGCGATCTTCGTTTCTATATCCGGCGGAAGCACCTGCGCGATAAGCCCGCCCGAAAACCTCGTGACGAGGCGGTCGCTCAAAGTTTCTATTTGTTGGGGCGGAACGTCCGCCGAAAGTATTATCTGTTTGCCCATTCCGAAAAGGGCGTTGAATGTGTTGAAAAATTCTTCTTGCGTCGCCTTTTTGTTTGCGAGGAATTGCACGTCGTCCACAATAAGCACGTCCACGTTGCGGTACTTGCGGCGAAAATCCGCCTCGCGACTGCCGGAAGTGGAACGCGTCCTTATCGAATCTATAAGTTCGTTGGTGAAGTTTTCGCAAGTGGAGTAAAGCACGTTGGTCTTCGGCGTGGTCGCCTTGATATAATTCGCCACCGCGTGCATAATGTGCGTTTTGCCGAGGCCGGAACCGCCGTATATAAACAGGGGATTGAAGGACTGCCCGGGCGCTTCGGCAACCGCCGTCGCCGCGGCGTATAACATTCTGTTGGAATCACCCACCACAAAATTTTCAAACGTGTATTTCGGATCTATCGGCATAGTGGGGAAGGGCATTTCCTTCTTCGCGTAGCCTTTTACTTTAAGGTAATCTTCGCGGCTGTTGCCCACGCACAGTTCGAAGCCGGTAACGCCCGCGTTAAGGCTTGTGAGCGCGTCGTCTATCTTTTCTATAAGGCGGGCGGAAATATATTTTGCGAACATTTCCGTTTCCGTGCAGAGAATAATTTTATTCTCGTCCATATCGACGGGCTTGAGTTTCTGTATATAAGTGGAGAACGATATGGGACTGACCGTTTTTTCAAGTTCCTTAAGCGCGTTATTCCATAAAATCTCGAATGTTTCCATTTTTCACCTCTGTGAGGATTGCTTTTTGTTTGCGTTTTTGATATAATTTTATAAAGCCGTGGCAATTTTCTGTCGCGGGCAGGCTCCGTTTGTCAAAGCGTATTATTCATTATACTACATTTTGACGGTAAAGGAAAGTTATTTGACGGTGATTTTAGGAATTTTTCTATTCGGGTAAAATTCCGCCGCCGCGCGATGAATATGTATATAGAAAGTATTGTTCTCAAAAACTTCCGCAATTACGAAGACGAAAAATTTGAGTTTTCGGAAGGTATAAACGTGATAACCGGCATGAACGCGCAGGGCAAAACCAACTGCGCGGAAGCGGTATTTTACCTCTGTACGGGGTATTCCCCCCGGGCGACGAGGGATAAGCAGGTGATCCGTTACGGGCAGGACAAGGCGTATATTTCGGGCAACGCGCGCACGCAGTACGGAGCGGTGAACGTAGAACTGACTTTCTATCCGGACAAGAAAAACATTCGCATAAACGGCGTGGAAACTCTGAAAATGGGGGAACTTCTCGGCAATATAAACTCCGTGTTCTTCAACCCCGAGGAGTTGAAACTGATAAAGGAAAGCCCGGAGGACAGGCGCAGGTTTCTCGATATATCCCTGTCGCAGATGAACAAAAAATATTTCTACGCGCTGCAGAAGTATAAAAAGATACTATCGCAGAGGAACTCTCTACTGAAAGACGAGAACAAGGATCTGATACGTGAAACCTTGCCTATATGGGACGCGCAACTTGTAAAATACGCGGCGGTAATAATAAAGGAGCGGAACGAATTTCTGAAACTTCTCTCGCCGTTCGCGCTCGAGGCGCACCGCTTCATCACGGGCGGAAAGGAAGAATTGCAGGTCACCGCGGGTTACCGTTACGAGGGCAGCGAGGAAAATATTTCCGCACAACTTCTCTCCGACCTTAGCGACAGCGCGGAAAAGAGCATAATACTCGGCTACACCACCGTGGGTCCGCACAGGGACGATCTCAAGATAAAGATAAACGGCGAAGAGGTGAAAACTTACGGTTCGCAGGGGCAGCAGCGCACGGCGGCGCTCTCTATGAAACTTGCCGAACTCGAAGTTTTCAAAACCCGTTTCAACGAGTACCCCACTCTCCTTCTCGACGACGCGTTGAGCGAACTCGACTTTTCACGAAGGAAAAGAGTGCTTGAAATGGCGGAAGGACTTCAGACGATAATAACCTGCACCGAGGCGGACGACGCCTTTTCAGGCAAGGAAGCAAGGCGCTTTTCCGTTCGCGGCGGCAAGATAGAAAACCGCGAATAACGTGAGATAAAGGGCGCTTTTAGAAATAACGGAGATAATATGGAAGAGAAGAGAATCGAAAAGTACGTTTCAGACGAAAAGACGCTGTGGCAGGGCAAGGCGAAGGAAAACGACTACCTTACCTGCCGTATCGCAAATATGTTCCCGCTTATTCTTATCTGGCTCGCGGCGGAGTTCGTAATACTCGGCGTGGCGGTTTCGAATAAGATATTCGGGCAGGATTTCGATACATACTACCTCGTTCTTACGATAGTAGCGGTGCTTTGCCACCTCGCGCCGACGGTCGTGTGGCTATCGGCTGTGGTCAGGGAAAACGCGCGAATCCGCGGAGAAGAATACGCCGTTACCGAAAGCAGAGTGGCGATACTTCATTCCACCCTGCACGAGAGCGTGGAATATATTCCGAACGAGGACGTTACCGACGTGGTGTTGCGCCGTTCCCTTGCGGAAACGATCTTCGGCACGGGGCGTATAATTATAATAACGGACGAGGAGAGGATAACGCTCAATTCGATAGAGAACGCGAGCAAGGCGTTCAGAAAGGTTTACCGCGCGATCCTCGGTGGCAAAAAGAACGCAGATGAATAACGAAAAAGCAAAAGAGATAATCGACAGGTTGGCGGAAACCTATCCCGACGCCCGCCCCGCGCTGAAATTCGGGGATAACTTTCAACTTCTCGTCGCGGTGATACTGTCCGCGCAATGTACGGACGAGCGGGTGAATAAGGTCACGGCGGAACTTTTCAAGGAGTACGATACGCCCGAAAAGATGCTTACGCTCACCGCGGAACAACTCGGCGAAAAGATATTTTCCTGCGGGCTTTACCGCAGCAAGGCGGAACACATCCTTTCCACTTGCAGGGATATAGCGGAAAAGTACGGCGGCAAGGTACCGGAAACGCTCGAGGAACTCCGCACGCTTTCGGGCGTGGGCAGAAAGACGGCGAACGTAGTCTATAGCGTCGGTTGCGGCGGCGACGCCATCGCCGTGGATACGCACGTTTTCCGCGTTTCCAACAGGATAGGGCTTGCGAGGGCAAAGAACGTTTACGAAACGGAAAAGCAACTGATGAAAAGGATAGAAAAAAACCGTTGGTCGGCGTCGCACCACTACCTTATTTTTCACGGCAGAAGGGTGTGCAAAGCCCAGCGGCCAGCCTGTAAAACCTGCGTTTTACGGGACTTATGCGAATATAAAGACAAAAATTTATAAGGTGAAAATATGTTCAGGATAGCAAGAAAAAACGTACTTAATTTCAACACTGTCGAATACGAGATAGAAGCCCCGCTCGTAGCGAAAAGTTGCAGGGGCGGGCAATTCGTTATTCTCCGCGTGGATGAGAACGGCGAACGCATTCCTCTCACCATAGCCGATTACGACCGTGCCCGTGGAACCGTTACCGTTATCGTGCAGACGATAGGCGCCACCACTTATAAACTTTCACAAAAAGGCGAGGGCGAATATATTTGCGACCTCGTTGGCCCGCTCGGTAACCCCACCGACCTCGGCGACTGCGAAAACGCGATACTCGTGGGCGGCGGAATAGGCAGCGCGGTAATTTATCCGCAGACTGCCGAAATGAAAAAACTCGGCAAAAAAGTAACGGTTATCGTCGGCGCAAAGACCAAGGAATTGCTAATTCACGAGGACGATTTCCGCGCCCGTTCGGACGAATTTATTATAATGACCGACGACGGGAGTTACGGCGAAAAAGGCTTCGTGACGGACGCGCTCAAAAAACTTTTAGACCGCGGCGGTTACGATTGCGTATTCGCTGTGGGGCCGCTTCCGATGATGCGCGCCGTCTGCGCCCTTACCGAAGGTTACGGAGTAAAGACGATAGTTTCAATGAATTCCATTATGGTTGACGGGACGGGTATGTGCGGCGGGTGCCGCCTGACTGTAGGCGGCAAGACTAAATACGCCTGCGTTGACGGGCCGGAATTCGACGGGCACCTTGTGGATTTCAACGAGGCGATAAACCGTTCTAAGATATACAGAGAGCAGGAAGCGGAACATTACTGCCGCCTTAAAGGAGAGAGCGTAAAACTATGAATAATGTGAGAAATAAGCCGCTTGTGAGGGACGCTTCCGTCCGCTCGCGCGATTTTGAAGAAGTTTGCCTCGGGTTCGACGCCAAAGCCGCAAAAGCCGAATCCGAAAGATGCCTGAACTGTAAAAACGCCCCCTGCAGAACGGGTTGCCCCGTCGGGGTGAACATTCCGCTTTTTATCTCCCTGTTAAAGGGCGGCGATACCGGCGGCGCGAAACGCGCCATTTTAGCGGACAGCAATCTGCCGTCCATTTGCGGCAGGGTTTGCCCGCAGGAATCTCAATGCGAAAAATTCTGCGTCCGCGGGATAAAGGGCGAGCCGGTCGCTATAGGTCAACTTGAAAGATTCGTGGCCGATAACGCGGATATTCCGCTTGAAAAGGCAAAGGCTACGGGCAAGCGCGTCGCTGTAGTCGGCAGCGGACCGGCGGGGCTGACTTGCGCGGGCGACCTTGCCAAGGCGGGCGTGGAAGTTACCGTTTACGAGGCGTTCCATAAACTCGGCGGTGTTCTCGTTTACGGCATACCCGAATTCAGGTTGCCGAAGGAACTCGTGCGGAAGGAAATTTCCTCTTTGGAAGGCTTGGGCGTGAAATTCGTAACCGACGCCGTGATAGGCAAAACGCTCGGCGTGAAGGAACTTACCGAAAGTTACGACGCGGTGTTTATCGGCACCGGCGCGGGGCTGCCTATGTTTATGGGCATCCCGGGGGAAAACCTTAACGGAGTATTTTCCGCCAATGAATATTTAACGCGCGTAAACCTTATGAAGGCGTATCTCGAAACGAGCGATACCCCCGTATATCGCGCAAAAAAGGCGGTTATCGTGGGGGCGGGCAACGTCGCGATGGACGCGGCGCGCACCGCTTTGAGAATGGGCGCGGAAGTAACGGTGGTCTATCGCCGTTCCCGCGCGGAAATGCCGGCGAGGGCAGAGGAGATCGTTCACGCAGAGGAAGAAGGCATCGTTTTTCATCTGCTTTCAAATCCCGTCGCGATAAACGGCGAAAACGGCTTCGTAAAGTCCGTAACCTGCGTGGAGATGGAACTCGGCGAGCCCGACGCTTCCGGCAGGCGTTCGCCCGTCGTTAAGGAAGGCAGCGAATTCACCATCGAGTGCGATATGCTTATTATGGCGCTCGGCACTTCGCCTAATCCCCTTCTCACCTCGTCTTTCAAGGAATTGCAACTCGGCAGGAAGGGCGTTATCATAGCGGACGAAACTACAGGCGAAACAAGCGTAAAAGGTGTGTTTGCGGGCGGCGACGCAGTCACCGGTTCCGCCACCGTAATAAAGGCTATGGGGCAGGGGAAACTCGCCGCCAAGTCTATACTCAAAATGTTTGAAAACGCGTGATACAGGCGGTTTTTATAAAATTTCGGAGCAAGAAATATGTTTGTTGACAGGGAGATCATCTCCATAAAATCGGGTGACGGCGGCGACGGAATGACCTCGTTCAAACGCTTTAAGGGCGTGGCGACGGGCGGGCCGGACGGCGGCGACGGCGGCGACGGCGGAAGTATATATTTCGTCGGTGATAAGTCAAAATCGAGCCTGATAGATTTCAAATACACCCATAAATTCACCGCCGGCGACGGCGGCAAGGGCGACACGAACAACTGCCACGGCAGGAACGGCGAAGATAAGAAGATATACGTTCCGCTCGGCACCATCGTGAAGGACCGCGACAGCGGAATGATAATTACCGACGTGTATTACGACGGGCAGGAAGTAAAAGTTCTCGAGGGCGGCCGCGGCGGAAAGGGCAACGTGCGCTTTACCACCAGCAAGCGGCATACCCCGCATTTCGCGCAAAAAGGCGAAAAAACGCCCGTAAGATACGTCACGCTCGAACTCAAAATGATAGCGGACGTGGGGCTTATAGGTTTTCCGAACGTCGGCAAAAGCACGATGCTTTCAAAAATTTCCGGCGCGAAACCTAAGATAGCCAACTACCACTTCACCACCGTTTCGCCAAACCTCGGCGTGGTCGATCATTACGATGAAAGTTTCGTGGTGGCGGATATACCCGGGCTTATCGAGGGCGCTTCCGAAGGCGCGGGGCTCGGGCATGATTTTCTGCGGCATATCGAACGGACGAGAATGCTCGTTCACGTAGTGGATATTTCCGGCGTGGAAGGCAGGGATCCTATCGACGATTTTATAAAGATAAACGCCGAACTCGAAAATTACAGCGAAGTCCTCGCGCGGCTTCCGCAGATAGTTATGGCGAACAAGTACGACATTTACGGCGCGGAAGAAAATTTCAAAGCCTTCAAAAAGAAATTCGGCAGGAAATATAAAATTTTTCCCTGTTCGGCTATCGGCGCGGAAGGACTCGAACCGCTTCTCGGCGAGGTTTCCGCCGTGCTCAAAACCCTGCCGCCGCCTGCGCCGGTAGAGTATGAACCTTTCGTTTACGAGCGGCCGAGCAACGACGAGTTCGAGATAGAGCGCGACGAGGACGGGGCGTTTATAGTTATGGGGCCGCTCGTCGATCTTCTTATACGCAACGTAGTTCTGGACGATTACGATTCTCTCAACTATATGCAAAAGACCTTGCGGGAGAAGGGGGTAATCAAGGAACTGCGCAAACTCGGCGCGAAGGACGGCGACGTTGTGGTGATAGGCGAAACGGAGTTTGACTTCATAGATTAAAACGCATTTAATGTGAGATTTAAGGCACTTTTTTAAGGAGAAGATAAATGTTGAATTCAAAACAGAGAAGTAATTTGCGGGCTGCGGCTTCCACCATAGAACCGATTTTTCAACTCGGCAAAACGAGCGTTGACGAGGAGAGCGGAGAGTTTACCGAAACCTTTCTCTCGTCCGTTGACGACGCGCTCGAAGCGCGTGAACTTATAAAACTAACCGTGCTTAAAAACGCGGCTTTTTCCGCCCGCGAACTCGGCGACGACCTCGCCGCGAAACTTTCCGCGGAATGCGTTGCTACCATCGGCAGAAAGATAATCCTTTACCGTTACAGCAACAAAAAGAATATAAAGCATCTGGAGTTCTGACCGCATAGCCGCGGCAGTCCTTCAAACAAAAACGCCCCGTGTTTTTTCGGGGCGGTAAAAACGAAAACTAAAACGTTTGCGGTTACGCCGGGAATTTTCCTGCGTAGCCGTATTTTTTGCCGTTGGCAACGATAAGGGAAACCGTCAACACGAACGCCGCCGCCTCCGCTACCGCCACCGAGATCCACACCCCGTCTATAGCGGGCTTTATTACGAGTGGCAGAAGTATTACCGCAGAAGTTTGAAATACGAGCGCGCGCATAAACGACAGGATCGCCGAAACCACCCCGTTGTTGAGCGCCGTGAAAAAAGACGAGCCGTAAATGTTTATTCCGCAAACCAAAAAATGCAGAGCGTAAAGCCTTAAACCGTGGCGAGTAGTATCGCGCAGGGTTTGGTCGTAACCGGTAAATATTCCGGAAAACGCGTCGGCAAGCCCAACGGCGAGCGCGGTCATGATCACGCCGCTAAGCGACAGCATGAACATACTTTTATTAAAAACGCTTTTAAGTTCCTTTTGATTTTTCGCTCCGTAGTTATAACTTATTATCGGCGCGGAACCCATTGAATACCCTATGAATATCGCTGCGAAAACGAACCCGACGTACATCATCACCCCATAGGCGGAAACGCCGTCCTCTCCCACGATGCGCATCAGTCTTGCGTTGTAAAGCATATTTACCACCGACGACGAGATGCTGCCGAGAAGTTCGGACGAACCGTTCGTTACAGTTTTACCGATAGCCTTCCAAAAAAGCGAAGTCCTGCCGAGCCGCAAAAGAGAAGAATTTTTTCTGCCGAAGTAAATAACGGGTACAACTCCGCCCGCTATCTGCCCGAGCGCCGAAGCCGCCGCCGCACCCGCAAGACCGAAGCGGAATATCCCCACGAGAACCGCGTCGCCGATTATATTCGTTACGCCTGCTATTATCGTAACTATAAGCCCCGCGCGCGGTTTTTCCGCCGCGACGAAAAACGCCTGAAAGGTATTTTGTAACATAAACGCCGGCATAGCGCACAGCATTATCGTTCCGTAAACCACGCAGCCGCGCATCATATTATCCGTCGCGCCGAGAAGTTTTGACAATGGGCGGATAAAAATCACGCCGAGCGCGCTCGCGCCAAGCCCAACGGCGAGCGTGAAGTAAACGACGAGCGAAAAGTAAGCGTTCGCCTTTTCTTTTTCGCCTTCGCCCAAAGTTTTCGCAACCAGAGCGCTGCCGCCCGTTCCTGTCATAAACCCTATCCCGCCGACTATCATCAGCAGGGGAAAAACGATGTTGAGGGCTGCGAAGTCGGTTTTGCCCGTAAAGTTGGAAACGAAAAACCCGTCCACCAAGGAATAGACCGAGGTGAATATCATCATAATTATGGAAGGCAAAACGAAACGAACGAGTTTCCCGTAGGTGAAACTGTCGGAAAGTTTTATTTTCATAACGATTACTTTTTTCGCGTCAAGCGTAACGGTTAAATTTTCGTCCCGCCCCGAGGAACGACGCAAACATTATATCACATTATAAATTAAAGTCAAAGCGAATCATCATTTTTTTTGCCCTGCGGGAATACATTAGTTTAGGAACGCGTCGGCCGAAAATCTTTTCTCCGGTCAGTCGTTTTCGACAAAATTCCCGCTTATCTTCGCTTTTCAGTCGAAACCTTCGCGTTTTTAAGGAGTATAATTTTGAAGAAAAATCCGATAGCGATATTCGTAAAAAAGAGAGCTTTGGTTTTCGTTATCATAGCGGTTTTCGCCGTGGGCGCCTGCTTTGCGCTGAAGGGCACGGGCGCTTACGCCGTCTATTATAATTCCGCCGGCAGAAAGTTGCCCATATACTCGGTAGAGAGAGCGGATAAAAAAATAGCGATCTCCTTCGATTGCGCCTGGGGTGCGGAAAAGACCGACGGGCTTCTGGAAGTAATGGAAAAATACGGCGTTAAATGCACGTTTTTCACCACGCAGTTCTGGGCGGAAAAATACCCCGAATACGTCGAAAAGATTTACGCCGCCGGTCACGAGATAGGCACGCACAGCGCTACGCATTCATATATGTCCAAACTTTCGGAAGAAAGGATAATAAGCGAACTCGAAACTTCTTCCGCCGCTATAGAAAAGATAACGGGCGAAAAGGTCATCCTGTTCCGCCCGCCATACGGCGACTATAACGACAGACTTATAAAAACCTGCGAAAAACAGGGCTTTTACGCCATTCAATGGGACGTTGACAGCCTTGACTGGAAGGAAATTTCCGCCGGAGAAATAGCGAGGAGGGTTATAGAGAAAACGAGCGGCGGCTCCGTAATACTATGCCATAACAACGCCGAACACACCCTCGAGGCGTTGCCGGAGATATTTGCAAACCTTCAGGGCAGGGGATACGAATTCGTAAAAATATCGGAACTTATCTATAAGGAAAATTACTTGGTGGACGCCGCCGGCAGACAGCGCCCCGCCGAAAAAACTTAAAAAAACTTCGGAGGATAAAATGGATCACCTTAACGAAAAAAACAACAAAGTGTACTTAAACGGAGAGATCGTTTCGCCCGCGATATACTCGCACGAGGTGTACGGCGAAGGATTTTACGAATTCAACGTAAGCGTAAACAGGCTTTCGGGACAGGCGGACGTTCTGCCCGTTACCGTCAGCGAACGGCTTGTGGCGGAAGGCGGGCTTTGCGTAGGCTCCCGCCTTATAGCGATAGGGCAGTTCAGAAGTTACAACAAGATGGTAGAGGGCAAAAGCAAACTTATGCTCACCGTTTTCGTGCGGGAACTTCTTCCCGCGCCGCTCTCCATAAACCCGAACAACGTGGTGCTTTCCGGCTACGTCTGCAAGCCGCCCGTTTACCGAACTACGCCGTTTAACCGCGAAATAGCGGACTTATTGATAGCGGTGAACCGCGCTTACAACAAGAGCGACTATATTCCCGCCATCGCCTGGGGGCGCAACGCGCGCTTCGTAAAGAACCTTTCCGTAGGCGAAAAGATAGTGGTGTGCGGAAGGATACAGAGCAGGGAATACCAGAAAAAGATAAGCGAAACGGAAGCGCGCACGATGACCGCTTACGAGGTTTCCGTTTCAAAACTCGCCGCCTTCGACAATGCCGAAAACTTCGATACGGACGCGGAATTTTATAAAGGCGAACGCCCCGCCGCGTTTGAAACCGTGTGAAAAGGGCGTTTTTGCCAAAACGGAAAAATATTTACTTTTTTATCGCCCTCGCATATTCGGTTGACTTTAGCGTAACTTTATGATAGACTGAATTCAACGCATGAACAATGCGTTAATTTTACAAAGGAGGGTATTGAATATGGATTTCGGTAAAGAAGTGAAAGGTTTTAACTTTAAGCCCGCTACGTTCATCGCGATGTGCGCCGTGTGCGTCCTCGCGATAGTTTACGCGATCGTTACGGGAACGACTACCGGCATCAGCCATGCTCGTAACTGGTTCTGGGCGCTTGCGGGCGTTCTGTGCCTTGGCGAGGGAATAGTGCTTTACGTTCACAGCCTCGT
>JAFTDZ010000054.1 GCA_017453885.1 Clostridia bacterium | reverse complement strand
CACCGAGATCTTCTTCGGATACGGCAGCCCCGTCGCTCCCTGCGGTAACGAGGGTGACCGTCAATCTCGTGACGGCGTCGCTACTGCTTTCGGTTCCGTTTTTGCATGCAACGAGCGAAATCAACGCCGCGCAAAGGAGAAACGCAAGCAGAAATTTAACAGTCTTTTTCATTTCGTACTCCTCGGAAAAAACGCCCAGCCTTTGAAAAAACGAAGGCGAACTTCCCGCATTTATAATAAAGTCTTAATAAATATTAACATTTTTACAAGTGTTTGTCAATGGATTTTTCCATAAAAAACAAAAATATAGGGCGAAATATAAGGCAAAAAAGCCCGCCGCTTCAACGGCAGCGGTTTTGGCAGGCGGAACAGTTTCCGCTGCACCCGCCCGAGGTTTTGCCCGTGGCGGTATATACTTTGCCGGAATAACTTCTCCTCGCCGCCGCGCGGCAACGCGGGCAGACGACTTTTTCGTTCGCGTCTTTGACGAGTTCGTCGAAAATATTTCCGCATTTTTCGCATTCGTATTCGTAAATAGGCATATGTTTTACCTCTTTCTCCGGTAGTTTTACGTTTCTTCCTCGGGTTTTCCATTGTATTTTAACAGCGTAACGCCCGTTTTGCAAGCGTTTTAAGGGGCTTTTTTGAAATTTACGGCAAAACTTTTCCGTCCGCCCACGAGTTTATGTAGCCCTCGGCGTCACAGCCCGCCCGCTCGAAAGCGAGGATAAGTTCGTCCCTGCCGACGATGCCGAATTTGTTGTCCTCGTAAAGATTTTTAAGTCCGGCGAAGAACCGGGCGTTGCCGACGCCGCGGCGGAGTCCGTCGAACATAAGCGGCGCGCCCGCGTAAACCGTTTCAACGTATTCGTACTCGCCCGAAAAATCGGAAAGTTTCCTTTCCAAAGCGGTGCCGGCACTGCCGTTTATCTGTTCAAAAGCCCCGTAAAACGCGCGTAATTCGCTTGTTTTGGCATTTATTATTTCCTCGGCTTTAACTCCGTAGGTCGGGTTGTTTTCATAGAACAAAAGGGTGGAATATTCGGCAAGCCCCTCGTCTATATACGCCGTTTCGATCTGATTGTTGCCAACGGCGGCATACCACCATTGATGGGCTATTTCGTGAACAGCGGCGGATATCGCGTCCTCTTTGCCGAGCGCATCCGAAACGTAAACGAGCGACGGATACTCCATTCCCCCCTGAATAAATTCGGTAAAGACAACGGAGAGGGTGCCGAACGGATATTTGCCGAAAAGCCTGCCGAAAGTTTCCAGCGCGGATATTGCCGCGGCGCTTATTTCTTCCGCAAAGGGGCAATCGGCGTAATATACGCGCAAGGTCGCGTCCGCGCGCTTTTCCTCGGTTATGTGAAACTTTTTACTGAAAACGGCGGCGAAATCGCGCGCGTTTTTAATTTCGTAAACGTATTTCGTGCTTCTTTCGCCCGTTTCGGTGGAAACGCAATTCCCGCAGGCAGCCACGGAAAATTCGCCCGGCACGGTGAGGGATACGGTGTAATCCGCCGCGGCGGAATAGAACGGATCGCCGAAGGGGCTGTATTCGCATTCGTAAAACCCGCCCGCCTCGTGAACGCAGAGTATCGGGAACCAGTTGCCGAGATTTACGTACCCGTCGATACTGCCGAGGCGGAGCGCGCATTCGGGCAGAACGACGGAAAAATCGACTTTAACGGTAGCCCTCTCGGACGGAAAAACCCCATTTTTCAAAGATAAACTCAATATATTCCTGTCCTCGCCGCAAATTTCAAAAGGCGAAGGCTCACCCCCTTCGTAACAGTTTTCTATCTCGATGCCGCCGTAACTTACCCCGTTCGGGTACGCCTTCGCGCAGGAAGAAGGCGGACAGGGAACGAACTTCGCCCCTTTCCTGAAGGCGTTCGGAAACAGATTGAATTTCAGCGTCTTTATTTCGGTTTCCGTGTCGTTGTACTAGTCCACGGTCATGCTGGCGGAAACCGACTTATTTCCGTCGAAAACCGCGTCGATGAAATAGCGCGTCACTCCCGCCGCTCTCTTTTCGCAGCCGCCGAGAAACGTTAATGAAAGGAATACGGTCAAAGATATAAAAAGACATAATTTTTTCATACAATATCTTTATTCCGCAATGCGGACAAATATGCCGGATTTATAAAAAACCGCCTAAAACGCGCATTATCGATATTTTACGGCAAGCGAAAGGCCCTGCCGTAACGCGCGGCAGAGCCAAAACGGATATGTGCGTATCCACTGCGATCTACTTTTCTTCACCGATAAGATATTCTTCCGGATCGATCTTGGATCCGTTCTTTATCACTTCGAAGTGCAGGTGCGCGCCGTCCTTATACTCCTGAAGGTTATTCGCGGAAACCGTACCAATCACGTCGCCCTGACTTATCCTCGCGCCCTCGTAGAGAGATTCGTCCGCTACGATGGAATTATAAACCGTTTTTAAGTTGTTGCCGTGGTTTACGGTGACGGTGGTTCCGTTAAGATAGGAAGTGGTAACGCTCTCTACAATCCCGTCGTAAACGCAATATACCTTCGCGCCTTCCTCTGCGGAAAAATCTATACCCATATGCCCCATATACGCGCCGAGCGTGGAGTTGAACACCACCGTGTCGGAAGTGTATCCCTTGGAAACTTCCGCGTTTTCGCAGGGCATAATGAAGGTGATGCGGTTTATGGTGGGTTTGTCGTCGGGCTTTTCGTTCTCGTCGTTTTTCGTTTCGGAAGATACGTCCGAAGTTTCGTTACCCGTACCGGCGTTCGTCTTTTCGTCGCCGGACGAAGTTATCTCGCTTGCGGAGTTATCATCGTTTTCGAGCATATTGCCCGTCTTTCTCGACGATACCGCCGTGACGATGATTATCGCCGTTACCATTATCGCTACGAGCGCCACCACCCATAACGCGTAAAGTAAATTCTTTTTAGTAAACGCTTTGTTCTTTTTTGTTTTTTCTGCCATTTTAGGGCACCTCCTGATTGTTTTCGCCTATATTGTTGCCACCTTTCACGGTTTGTAAACGCAAAAGCGAAAAAAATTTTTCAGTACCCGCCGAAGTTGAGCGGCGCGGCGACCGAATAGCCGTAATTACACACGGAGAGGTGAAAGTTCACCGTTTTTCCGTACAGCCTTATCCCGCCGCCGAGAAGCGTGGAATAGCAGTAATAGTCGGTGACGCCGTTCGTTTCGGTTATCTTTAATGGCTTGGCGGAATATTTATCGAGAACGGCGTTCACGTCGCACTCCCCCGGAATGAACGCGCTCTCCCCCTTTACGGGCAGGTAGTTTATATTCCGCGGGAAAAAGCCGTATTCGCGCTCGGATACCCTTTCCGATACCGACGACGCGGAAGAATAATAAAACGTTTCGGCGTTCTCTTTCAGTTTAGGTTTTGCAAAATACAGCGTCGCCGCGAGCGCGGCGACGCCTATAAATACGGCGTAATTTTTCATTTCCCCGAAATTATCGACCGACCGAAGCGGTTTTATACCTCCGCAACGTAAAAGCGGCGGGGCGATAAGTAATATCGCCCCGCCGCAAAAGAAATTTTACGGTTTTATTTTTTCTTGTGGCAGGCGCCGTTCATCGCGCAGCCGCCGCAGCCGCCGCAACCCGCGCAACCGCCCGCGCACCCGCAGGAAGTTTTACCCTTTTTCTTGCTTTTCAAAACACTCGCTATTATCGCCGCCGCAACTGCCGCCACGACCAACAATATTATGATCGAGCCGATATTTTCTTTAAGCCAAAGCATAACTACCTCCTTCGGAAGAAAAGTTTATTTCGTCACTTTAACTTCCTTTTCAAGCCTCGTCGCCTCTTTATAAGGTCTTACGAGAAGATATATCATTCCGGCGAGGACGGCGAACGCTATCACGAGCGCAACTACCGCAAGGGCTACGTTCACGCCCGACGAAAGGTTACCCGTGAACAATCTGCCGAACCAGTTGATTAGATACGCTACAACGTAAGCGAAACCGCATTGATAACCG
Organism: Clostridia bacterium; assembly: GCA_017453885.1. Taxonomy (GTDB): domain Bacteria; phylum Bacillota; class Clostridia; order Christensenellales; family Borkfalkiaceae; genus RGIG3732. Next base: position 19,593 of record JAFTDZ010000054.1, on the reverse strand, counting down.
ATGGCGAACCAAGTCCACTTCGGATTGTTCATCTCTCTCCTTATCGCGCCGATAGCCGCAAAACAGGGAGCGCAGAGAAGGTTGAAGAACAGGAAGGAAAGACCTGCCACTTTCGTGAATTGCGCGCCTATCGCCGCGCTCGATCCGTATATGATACCCATCGTGCCCACTATGTTTTCCTTCGCTATAATGCCTGTGATGGACGCGGCTGTCGCTTCCCACGTGCCGAAACCTATCGGCTTGAAGATATACGACAGCGGAGTACATATGAACGCCAGAATGGAACTGTCTATCTGATCTTCCTCGAGCATCGTAAACTTTCCGTCGACCACCCCGAAGAAGGAGAGGAACCATACCACTATCGTGGAGAGAAGGATTAATGTGCCCGCCTTCTTTATGAAAGACCAACCTCTCTCCCACATCGAGCGGAGAACGTTGCCCGCCGTAGGCCAGTGGTACGCGGGGAGTTCTATTACGAACGGAGCGGGATCGCCCGAGAACATCTTCGTTTTCTTCAATATTATGCCGGAAACTATTACCGCCGCAACGCCTACGAAGTAAGCGAGGGGAGCAACCCACCAGGCGCCGCCGAACACTATACCCGCTATCATGCCGATAAACGGTATCTTAGCGCCGCAGGGAATGAATGTGGTGGTCATTATGGTCATACGGCGGTCGCGTTCGTTTTCTATTGTACGCGACGCCATAATCCCCGGCACCCCGCAGCCCGAACCTATAAGCATAGGTATAAAGGATTTGCCGGAAAGCCCGAATTTTCTGAATATTCTGTCGAGGACGAAGGCTATACGCGCCATATATCCGCACGCCTCGAGGAAGGCGAGGAATATGAACAGTATAAGTACTTGCGGCACGAAACCGAGCACTGCGCCCACGCCTGCGATGATACCGTCAACTATAAGCCCCTGCAACCATTGCCAGCAGTTTATAGCCTCCAACCCTTTGGATACAAGCACCGGAATGCCCGGTACCCATACGCCGTAATCGGCGGGATCTGGTTCGGCGAACAGATAATCGTCGGAAGCGAGCGTGTCTATCGCCGCGCGGAGATCTTCTATCGTAGATGTGACTTCTTCGGAATTCAACGTTTCTTCGTCGGTCACTTTGTAAGTCGCCTCTTTGTATTCGGGGTTCGCTACTATAGTGGCGTAGAACCCGTCGAGGATAACTTTCGCGTTGCCCGCGTCGAATTCTTCGGCTTCGGCGTCGATGGCGTCTCTTATATCGTCAACGGGGTAGCCTTTTTCTTCGGCGTAATCAAGGTAACCGTTTACTACCGTGGAAGCGTCGCCGTATTCTTCCGCCGCGTCGTTATAGGCGCCGGTGCCTATCCAGAGAAGGTGCCAGCCGTCGCCGAATATTCCGTCGTTCATAAAGTCCGTACAGTAGGAGCCGACGGTAGTTACCGAAACGAAGTAAACTATGAACATTATCACCGCGAAGATAGGCAGAGCCAGCCAGCGGTTGGTTACTACTTTATCGATCTTATCCGAAGTGGATAATTGCCCCGCTTTATGTTTTTTATAACTGCTCTTGAGTATTTCCGCTATGTATAAATATCTCTCGTTGGTTATTATGCTTTCGGCGTCGTCGTCGAGTTCCTGCTCCGCCGCCTTTATGTCGCTCTCGATATGTGCGAGTTTATCTTCGGGGATCTTCAGTTGCTCTAAAACCTTGTCGTCCCGCTCGAATATCTTTATCGCGTACCAACGTTGCTGTTCTTCGGGCAGATCGTGAAGCGCCGCTTCCTCGATATGCGCTATAGCGTGTTCAACCGCGCCGGAAAATTTGTGTTGCGGAACGGTCTTTACTCCTTGCGCCGCCTTCACCGCCTCTTCCGCCGCTTCCGCGATGCCCGTTCCTTTAAGGGCGGAGATCTGCGTTATCTTGCAACCGAGTTGACGGGAAAGTTCCGCCGCGTTGATCTTGTCGCCGTTCTTTTCCACTACGTCCATCATGTTCAGCGCCACAACTACCGGAATGCCGAGTTCGGTGAGTTGCGTGGTGAGGTAAAGGTTCCTTTCGAGGTTGGTCGCGTCGATGATGTTGAGTATCACGTCCGGCCGTTCGCTTATAAGATAGTTTCTCGCAACCACTTCTTCAAGCGTGTAGGGAGAGAGCGAATAGATGCCGGGAAGGTCGACCACGGTCACGTCGGCGTGCTTTTTAAGTTTGCCTTCCTTCTTTTCCACCGTAACGCCCGGCCAGTTCCCCACAAACTGATTTGAACCCGTAAGCGCGTTGAAAAGCGTGGTTTTACCGCAGTTCGGGTTGCCGGCAAGGGCTATACGGATATTTCCGTTACTGTCCATATAATACAAATCCTCCGTTAAGAATTTTTATTCCACTTCTACCATTTCGGCGTCGGCCTTGCGCAGGGAAAGTTCGTATCCGCGCACCGTTATCTCCACGGGGTCGCCGAGCGGGGCTACTTTGCGCACGTAAATTTCCGTACCCTTCGTTATGCCCATATCCATTATTCTGCGCTTGATCGCGCCCTCTCCGGTGAGTTTGACTACTTTTACCGTTTCGCCCACCTTTACTTCTCTCAAAGTTCTCATAGTGCTGCTCCTTTATCAAACCATTATTTTTTGGGCCATCTCGCGGCTGATAGCCACCCTGACCTCTTTTACGTTTACTATAACGTTACCGCCCATAGAAGTGATTACGCTGACCGGCGTACCCACAACGAAGCCCATATCCTCAAGGTGCTGTTTTACTTCGGGGTTCCCGCCCACTTTTTTTATAACGTTGGTCTCGCCTGTTTCGGCGAAAGTCAAAGGCATCATCGTTTACCTCTCCTGCGGCGAAAGTCGTTTTTATCGCCGCGCTTTTGTTAAAGGGCCTACGCCCCGATTCGCAAAGTTGTTTGCCTAAACTAACACAACCGTTTTATTTAAGGGCATCAATGCCCCTTCCGATGTGTCCGCGCCGAGAAAACGGCGGGCGGCTTTTCACCCTTTGCCGCATTATTATAACGCATTCGTCAAATTTCGTCAAGCAGTTAGCATAGGTTAACTGAAAAATTTTTTATTTTTTCGGAAATATCGCCCGCTACTTTTTAAGAAAGCCGAACAGCCCCTTCTTTTCGTAAGGTTCCCTTATCACTTCCGTAACGCGGTAACCCTGCCCCGAAAGGAGAGTTATCACGGCGTCCTCGTCGAACCCGCCGTCCGTAACTATTACGGTTTCGCCCTTTTTATATGAAGATTTAACGCTTCTGACGCGCGCGGCGTTCCGAACGGCATCGTTCACGTGGGTTTCGCACATACCGCAATACATTCCGTCTATCCGCATAGTTATCTTTTCCATCGCATTCTCCTTGTTAGCCTTGATTAACATAATTATAGCACGCAAATTTTTTGCCGTCAAGGGTTTTTCGGAAAATTAACAAAAAATTATAAAAAGTAACCCACCGGCACAGCCGGTGGTTCTTCATTTTCGGGCATAGCCCTATTTTAATAGCACGTGTGCCACGCACACATACGACGACCTGCCAGTCAGTGCGATTATTTCTTGCTACCCGTAAACGGGTCTTCCGGATAATCTATGCTTAATTGCATATTCTCTCTATCCTGTTTTAACTGCTTTTGTATATATTTCTTTATAGTCTCGGTATCCTTGCCTGTCGTGTCTACATAGTAGCCACGACACCAAAACTCCCTGCACCTATATTGAAATTTCGCCGAACCCCATTTTTGATATATGATAAGTGAACTCTTTCCTTTCAAATATCCCATAAATCCCGATACACTTATCTTCGGCGAAATTTCAACTAATATATGTACGTGATCAATTGCCATCTCTCCTTCTATTATCTCCACTCCTTTCCATCTGCATAATTCTTTTATTGTTTCCATTATTTCTTTTCGATGGCTTTCGTAGAATATTTTACGCCTGTATTTCGGCGCAAACACTATATGATACTTGCAATTCCACGTCGTATGTGATAAAATTTTATTGTCATTGATATTCATTTTCAATGTCCTCCGTTTGTGTTTTATTTGACTGGCAGGTCAATTCTTATTATACACAAACGGAGTTTTTATTTCAACCTCATCGGCATAGCCTTTTTTGAACCCCCAATTTTACTTTTCAATATCCGGACTTGCCCTAAGTGTGATAGGATTTTTATTCATTCACCGCAATAGTGTACGAATATATACGATAACTCCACGTATAATCGGTTCCGAGATTACTCATAGAGTAATAGATCTCCAAATCGCTATCGCTCAGAGTGTAACCGAAAGGCGAACGGACGATAGCGCAGTTGCTGTTTCGCTTAAAGTTCGTTTCTGCTTCACCCACGGTTTTAAGCGTACTCCAACTTTGCCCCGCCGCGCCGGCGTTAAGAAAAGCATCGCCTATGCCGCCCTTTTCCGATATATAGGTCACCCTGAAATGCGACGACACGAAGAGAGGATCTCCGTCGGTTGGCGCGGGATGGCAGTCCGACACGAAATAATATCTCTTTTTCTCTTTATCGTAGGCGACGCCCGCGTTGTTCATGACGTCCGCATTTCCGTTCAGATCGTACAACCCCTTAACGGAGATCTGTTCGGAGGAGATAAGTTTCGGATCGTTCAGGTCGGATAGGTCGTATTTTCTCGCCATCATATAGGTGGAAGTAGAGCCGACGGAATAAAAGAGCATTACCGTACCCTTTTCATCCACGCTCAAAAGTTCGGGCTGGCCTACGCCCCAATGCGTAACGTCGCCGCCGTAAGCGATAAACGGCCCTTTTACTTTCACCCAACCGGTTACGGGGTCGTTCGATACCGCCAAGCCTATTTTGTTGTTGACGTTCGAGGTGTTGCCCGTGTATGCCATAAGGTAACGATAACTTTTACCGTTATGGGAAAACTCGCCTTTTATCACGGAAGGATCGCAACAATGAAAGGCGTCGTATTCACCGAAGGACGGGGCTAAAACGAGAATTTTTTCGCCCCAACGGATCTGTCCGTCCTTGCCGTATTTACCGATTCTCAAATATATATGGTCCTGTATTACGCCGCTTTCTTTATTTGAACAGTAATAGCAATAAACGGAGCCGTTTTCAACGAAAACCGACGGGCAGTAATTGAACGCCTGTTCCGTTTTTTCGTTAAACGGAAACCCGACGCTTTTTTCTTCTTCACCGCATGAAAACAACATATTCATAGTCATAAAACATACCGCCGCCGCGCAAAGCAGCGGCAGTATGCGTTTTGTAAATTTCACTTTCAGTCCTCCCTTATAGAAGAAGGAATTTCATAATAATGCATTCCGTTTTTGAACTTATACGTTTCGTCTTTTATATCGGCGGCGGCAACGCCGGAAGTAAACAAAAACCCGAGAGTGTTCCCGTTGATGCGGGAATACCCGTCCGTAACGAATTCCGCGGAATAAATTCTCGTATATCCGCCGAGGTCGAGCCCGTCGAGAACGCTTACAACTTTGGTCCAGGCGGCATGTTGAGCGTACAGGTCGCTTAAAGCAATCTTCACAAACTCTATTTTGGTCGCCTTTTTCGCATTGTTCGTAGCATAGGGAAAGCCGTCTTTTACAAGGTATATCATAGAATTTTCAAAGTCAAAAGCAAAGTCTGCATTTACGGTTATGCCCCATTCGTTGCCGTCGAGAGGAAGTCCTTCCGAAGGTATGGCTATCTCTCCGCTCGTTTCCAAGGAAGCGAAGTCCGCGACGTTTATCTCAACAAATCTCGTTTCGGTGCCGAGCGCGGTAGCCCTCGAATAGAACAGCAGAAGGTTTGCGTTGCCGTTAAGGTTGACTACGCTCGGATAGCACAGCCCCGCGGTATCGCCGAGCGCTTCGTGATCGTATGAAAGTAACGGCGAATTGCCGACCTTTACCCAGGTTATAGCGTCCTTGCTCAAAGCGGCACCGATCTGCATCCTCTTTTCCGCCGGTATTCCGTTCGCCTGATAAACCATCAGGTAAGAATAATTTTCCCCGCCGTAAGTAAAGTTGCCCTTTACAATATCGGAATTATCCAGGTTATACTTATCCCAGCCGTCTTCGGAAGGTTCCACCGCCACGGTTTCCTCTCCGAAAGAAAATACTCCGTCCGTAAAAGTTCCTTTTCTCACGGCGATCACTCTGTCTTCATTGCCGGCGGTTTTGTTTGTAGTATAAGAAATAATATACTCTTCACCGTCTTTTATAACGGAAGGCGCCTCGTACAAAAAGCCTTCGTATTCGGTAAAAAGATAGTCTATTTGTCCGGCGGCGATCCTCTCCGCCTTGACGTATTCGTTGCCTTTGTCGTCGCTTTGCGCGCTGTCATTGCTTACAAAACTACATCCGCCGACGAAAAGGCAGGAAACGCATATTGCCAAAATTGCAGATAAAAACATTTTTTTCATATTTTAATCCCCCATTCCCATATTTACCGAAACGCAGTTATCGTTATCGGAGAAGATAGACCTGACGGTCGTTTTTGCGTAATAAAGACCGAAATCGTCGAGTACGAAACTCGCGCCCATATTGAATTGCGTATTGATCGCGATAGTGAACTGCGGAACTCTGACGAGGTCGAGCGAGGAGTTGCCCCAAGTGCACCAGGCGGGCTTTACGAAACAACTTACGGGTATCCTCACCCAGCCGGTGAAACCGCAAGGGAGATTGAACGTAGGCGTAGCGTTGATGAGGCTTTCCTTGCCCGTTACGGTATCGTATAGAAGTATTCTTCCGCCGAGGCCGATGCTCCATCTCTCTCCCCTGTAATCTTCGGCAATATTCTGATCGGGATCGTACTCGTCTATTTCGAAACACAAACTCACTTCGCAAGGGGAAAGATTCTTTACAAAGAAAGTTATTCCCTCGAGTTTACCGTCGTCGTCGAGCCATTGAGACCATCTGTTGACGGACGTTTTGCCTGTAAACGTAATGCCGGCGTAATCATCGGGGCGATCGTCTTTCGGAGTGACTACGTCAACTTTCATAGCCTTTCCGCTTATACCTTCGCCGGCATACATCGAAAGGTCCACTCCGCCGACTCTATCGTATATTTTATTCGATATAAAAGCGTTGAATTCGCTTTCGGTTTCCGGATAGCCCGCGTCGAGATCCTCGAGGATCCTCACGTCGCCGAAGTCGCGCCCGATCGGTATTATCTGCTGAGGCGCGTAGGTACATCTCGAAACCGATACTACGGAAGTATCCGCCGTAGACGCTATTCTCAACTGATAATCGTTATACGTCCAGGAATACGGATCGGCAACGACCTCGCCCGAAGAATAATCGCTTATGATCGCTTCCGTATAAACGGCTATTCTTCCGAACTGAACCGACGCGCCGTTGAGCGACGCGTCATACGAGGGTATAAGACAGTAAACCGCCGCAACGGTGCCGTTAAGCCCCGCAAACGCGGACGACGGGATAATTACCCAGCCCGCTTCGCCCGCCTCTAAACGGGTATAAGGATCGGCGGTAACAATGTTTCTGACAACACTGAAATCTCCGCTTGCGATACATATTTCCGTACCCGCGGCGGGCGTTGCCTGATTGCCTGCGGAATCCTGCAGTTTGAGAAGAGCCGCCATGCCGACGGACATCGGGTTTGCCATCTCGAACGCTATATATTCAACGTTTGAAATATCGAAGGAAGAGTGTGGTTCGCCCTCGAACCGGTTCACCATTAAACCGCCTTCGTTATAAGCGCCGGTAAACGCCGTTTGCATTACGGAAACGCCGTTTATCAAACCTTCAACGTTTACGCCGGTAATGTCGTTCTGCGCTTTGGTTATGGCGCAGGATATATCCCCGGCATTAGTTTCGCGCCCGGCAAACCACTCGTTCGTCCAGGCGGAAAAATCCGTCAGCGTAATCAGATCCGCGCTGAAATCCGGATTTTCGGAAACTGTGTAGGCGAGTTTTTCAAAGTGGTAACTTACCCCTGCCGCCGATGTTGCGGGCAAAGTTATATACAATGCCTCTATCGTAGCCAGCCCGCTGAATGCGGACGCGGGAATGATAACGTAACCTACTCCGCTCGCAGACGGCGCTATTGCGCTGTATTGCACCTCTCCTTCGCCCGTCTTTTGGAAATTTTCATCCGTAAGCGTAAAAATCGTTCCTTCCGTAAGGTAGATGAACGCGCCGTTTTGCTGGCAGATAAAGTAGAACGGCCACGCCGCGTTATTAGGGTTGTAATACTTGATTGCAAAGTAAGTTGCGGACGAAAGTTCCAGCGTGCTCAACGCGTACTGTTCGAGCATAATGCCGCCGCCCGTTCCGTCTGCGATCTTCGTAATGCTTATACCGTTCACTTGAGAACCGGTAACGGGAATTGCGCTCGTATGGTCTTTAATCGTGACCGCATATACGGGATGAATTGCGGCAAACGACATCGCAAGACAAACGAGCAAACACAAAATCTTTGTTTTTCTCATCTCTTTTACCTCTCTTTTTTTAATTAAATATATACTTATAGAACACTTCGAAGAACTTTTCGGGATGCACTTCAAGACCGACTTCTATCATGCTGTTTTCGAGCGACGGCCCGTCTTGTATTACGGTCTTGCATCTCTCCGCCCCCTGAAGCCCCACAAGTACGTATTTCTTTTCAAATTCCACTATTTCCGGATCCAATATGACGGCTATTACGAGCGGATCGTGCATTATAGGCTTTTCCGTTCCGTAGTGAGCCATCCATTTTTCCAGCATCGCGGATAGCAGAATATTTGTCTTTTCCTTGAAAGATCTCAATCTTTCTACCGCTTTTTTATCCATAGCGCATCGAAGCGTTAGGTCGAGCCCTATCGCTTTTATAGGTATCCCGCACGTGTACACGGTGCGGGCGCATTCCGGATCGCACGCTACGTTCCACTCGGGTATATCCTTCGTATAATATCCGCCTATAAGCCGTATTTCTTTGATAAGCGGTATAATATCCGGCGCCTTCCGCACTGCCATCGCAACGTTTGAAAACGGGCCTATCGCTATTATAACGAGGTTACCGCCGCATTCCCTCGCCTTCCTTATGATAAAGTCCACGGCGTGTTCGTCGCTTATCTCCTCTTTGTCCATTTCGGGAAGATACTGCGGCAGGGTATAATATCCGTCCTTCATTTCCCTTTCGAGCATCTCCGGCGGAAGAAGATTCTGCATCTTCTGAACCATCGGCGTATCTATCCCCGCTCGAACGGGTATGTCCTCCCTCCCGCAGAGCCTCAAAAGCATCTTTGTCATTTTTGCCCTCTGCGCGGCGTTCCTGAAAACCGTCGTTATGCCCGCTATGTTCAAATTCGCCTTTACCGCAAGCGTTATGGCGAAGGCGTCGTCTATATCGTCGCCGGGATCGGTGTCGATCAAATACTGCTCGTGCATATTTACTCCTTTATCTCGCAATGTATTTCCAATATGAAAAGTTGCCGTTTGCCCCCGTCACGGGAGCGGTGTAATCCGCCCTGTAAACGGGCCAACCGTATTCCATGCCGGCAGCGGTTTTCGCCCTTTGGTAAGCATCCGCGTTGAAAGACAGCACGAAATCCAACCCGTTATCTCTCATCGATTTGATGGTGGAAGCGAGTATATCGAGGGCGGCTTCGTTACTTTTGGCCCCTATCATCTGCGGAAGATACCTGCCCCAGATCTGATTTACCCTCTCGTTTTTCTCCACAAAGTTATAATAATCCCCGCGCGACGTATCGGGCAGCAAAAACGACGCGGTATAATCGTAACTGTAATCCGAAAGCGGCGCTTTCAGGTTTGAAATATATATCGAAGATGCCTTTTTGCAGTCGGCGCTCACGGGTTCCACCTTGTCGTAAAAACTTTGATTGAGCAGCGCGTTGCACATGCCGAAGCCGTATTGCGTGGTGTTTTCGGCGGCGTAATCCGCTTTGTACTTTTCAGTCCACACAACGTGTTCGCGGTTGTCGTCCCACACGAACGTATCTCCCTCCACGCCGAAGTTTATCAGAAGTTGCCCTTCCTCGCTCGTTAGAAAGTCGAACAGTTTTATCACTTTATCGGGGCGTTCGCAATCCCTTGTTATCATGGACAGCATATAGCCTTTGCCGCGAAGATCCTGCAGAACGGGCGCGTCGCCGCGGTCGTTATGCAATACGAGCGGAATATACTTTACGCCGTTATTGTAACAGTTCAGGAAAGCGTCGTTATAATTTTGCGGGGTAGCCATGCAGACAAAAACGTTGCCGAGCGAAATATTTCTCTTTACCGCCGCGGTGTTCGCCGTGAGGTTCGCGTCCGCAATATATTTATTGCCGTAAAGGGTGTTGAGGAAGGTGATAACTTCCTTATATCTCTCGTCGGTTATCTGGTGATTGTAAGTTCCGTCCTCTTTTTCAAACGGAACGGCGAAGTATTGAGAAAGCCATATAACGGACAGGTTCCCCGTGTCGGTAAACGGATCGAGTTGCACGCCTATCGCCTTCTGATACTTGTCCGTTATATATTTTACGCCGTTAAGGAAACTGCTCTTGGTGGTCATATCCTCGCCGGTCGCGGCAACCACTTCGTTATACCAGTCCTCCCTTACGAGGAAACCGCCGTTCGGCGGAAGTTTATCGTCGCCTATGTAATAGTCCGTATAGCACAGGTTCGGAATGCCGTACAGTTCGTCGTCCTGTTTGAACCAGTCATATACGTCTTTCTGCTCCACGTGATAACGCCCGATCATCGACGGGGCGAATTTTTCCATAAGTTTATCTATAGACCACACGTATTTCTGTTCGGGCAACTGACTCGCGTAGATGGAAGCCGCTTTTACGGTCAATACGTCCGGAAGGGAACCTGACGACAGCATAGTGGAAAGTTCCACTCCGGAATCGTCGCCCGGAACGGAAAATTTGATTTTGCAACCGGTTTTTTCATATATCACCCTCGAAACGAGATCGGCGCCGTAGGTAGGCCAAACCATCCAGGACGCGTCGATAAACCAGTTCAGATCGTATTCCTCGCTGTCGAATTCCCAACTGTTTTTACTGCTGTCGGTAATTACGGTAAAACGGTCGAGATAAGCGTCGTCTTTACCGCCGTTTTTCTTCTTGCAGGCGGCAAAATTCAGAGCAAGAACAAAAATAATAGCGAAAATAACGAATTTTTTCATTGACATATCCTCCTTAACCTTTTATGGATCCCATCATAATTCCCTTTTCAAAATATTTTGAAATAAAGGGAAATATAAACATTACGGGCAAAATGCTGACTACTATGGTGGCAAACGTTACCACTTCCGCAGTCAGGTTTTCCGTGACGCTTGCGGGCAGCGTTATCGCCCCCACGTTAACGTTCTGTGAGTTTATCAGTTTCATAAGATAAAATTGCAGGGTTACGAGCCCTTCTGAACTCGTATATACCATCGCGTCGAAATAAGAGTTCCAATGGCCTATCGCTATCCACAGCGATACCGTGGCGATCACCGGCACCGATAACGGTATCGCTACGGAGAACAATATCCTGAACTCTCCCGCCCCGTCGAGCACGGCAGCCTCGCGAAGTTCTTCGGGCAGCGATCTGAAGAAGTTGGAAATTATTATCATATGATATACCGAATAGGCGCACGGGACGATATACAGCGCGTAAGTGTCATACAGGCCGAGCGTTTTGATAAGCAGGAAGAACGGTATCAGCCCTCCGCTGAAAAACATGGTGAATATATTGATGAAATATATAATTTTTTTGAACGGTAATTCTTTTCTCGACATCGCGTAAGCCACTATCGATGTGAACGTTATTGCTGTGAAGGTGCCGAGGATCGTCCTCGAAACCGTTATAAAATACGCGCGCCACAATCCGCCGTCGGCAAACACCACTCTGTAGTTGTCGAAAGTGAATTCCCTCGGAAAAAGGTAGACCCCGCCGGATATGTAATCCAGCCCCCTGTTGAACGATCCCACAAATACGTAATACACGGGGTAGATCATCAGAAGGGCGAAGAGCGTGAAAAACACCACGAGCAGCCGATCGAAAACGGAATATCCTTTCAGGTTTTTTGCGCGTTTCATATCAATATATCCCCCTGCCCGCAATCTTTTTGCTCACGGCGTTTGAAACGGTGAGCAATATCAACGCTATAACCGATTTCAAAAGCCCTATCGCCGTGGTGTAGGAATACTGATTTTTCAATATGCCGTGCTTATATACGTAAGTGTCTATAACCTCGCTCCTGTCGAGGTTCATCTGATTTCTGAAAACCCAAATCTGATCGAAACCGCTGTTCAAAAGTCCGGAGATAGCAAGAATAAGATATACCGTAATAGTTGGCAGAATAGAAGGTAACGTTATAAACCACATTTTATTCCACCTGTTCGCGCCGTCTATCTCGGCGGCCTCGTACATAGAGGCATCTATACCGGCTATCGCCGCGAGGTATATAACGGAATTCCACCCCACACCCTTTATCAGGCCCGTAACTATAATCAAGCCCCAGAAATATTCGCTTAAACCGAAATTTACAGGTCCGGCTGCCAATTTCAACTTTACGATGATCTCGTTCACGATGCCGGTTTGAGAATCGAGCATACTCAAAACGATGCCGCCGAACACTATCCAGGAAAGAAAGTACGGGAAATACGAAACCGTCTGCACCACCTTCTTGAAACGCTTGTTTTTCACTTCGTTTATACAAAGCGCGAAAATTATAGGCGCGGGAAATGTAAGAACAAGCGATAAAACGTTGAGCCCCAATGTGTTTACAACCACGTCGATAAATTCCGGATCGGTAAGAAACTTCTTGAAATTATCAAAGCCGACGAATTCGGAATTGAGAATGGCGTCTCTCACGTCTATAACGTAATCCCCGCTTTGAAACGCAAGGGAAATACCGAACATCGGGGCGTAATTGAAAACGAGTAAAAACACCACGCCGAGCCCCGCCATAAAAAGCAGCGCCCATTGACTTTTACTGTATTTTTTCGTTGTCTTTTTAGCCTTTTCCATATATAGTCCACCTTGCAGTAATTCGTGTTACCGTAAAGGCGTAAATAAAAGAAATTCCCTTTTACGGTTTGATGAATTTCTATTTATTGTTATCCCTCGCGACGTAACTCCCTGACCGATTCCCTCTCGATCATTTCCATTCTGTGGTTGTAGGAAGAAACCTCGCTCGTCTCTATCATATTGTATAAGATGCCGAAGGCTTCCTTGCCGAGCGCGCTGGCGTCGCTTTTATACGTTGTAAGCGGCGGAGTTATCAGAGCGGAAAGTTCTATTCCGTCGATCCCCACGAAGGAAATATCTTCCGGCACCCCGTAGCCGAGTTCCTTCGCCCGCTTTATCCCACCTATCGCCACAAGGTCGTTTATGCCGATTATCGCGGTTATTTCCGGATCTTTCGCTATCAGCGTTTCAAATAATCTTTCTCCGTTTTCTATATTCGCGATAAGACTTTTTTCCGGATTTGAAAAAGTGGCGTTTATACCGAGTTCTTCCGTTATTTTTTTATAACACGGCAATCTGTCGTCAAGATTGCTGTTCTCGGTAAAAGTGTTGAGAAACGCTATGTTGCGGTGACCTTTTCCGTAAAGATATTTTACGGCGTTTATGATGGCGTCGCCCGTCGCCATATCTATATGGGATATCTCGCTTTCGTAATATTTGAATTTAAGGCTCGTCAATACCTTTATACCGTTATCGAGAAGTTGCCTTACGTATTTTACCTCGTCCGACTGTATCTCCGAACAAAAATAAACGGCGTCTATCTTTCTCGCTATAATGTGCGCGGCGTAAGTTTTCATATCCATTTTGCCGCAGATACTGAAAAAATACCCCTTCTTTATGCCCTCCGCCTCGATGCTGTAAACGAGTTCGGCAAAAAACGGATTCTTTATGTTGTCCACCATTATGCAGATCTGCTTGCTGCCCTTGCCCTGCATGGTTCTGGCCGCTATATCGGGAACGTAGTTCAATTTGTCTATCGCGTCCATAACTTTCTTTCTTACCTTTTCCGAAACAGGGCGGGTATTGTTAAGAACGCAAGTCACGGTGGTGGGCGTAACGCCGGCTTCTTTCGCTATCATTGCTCTTGAAACTTTCATTTATCCTCCACAGTAATACGTATTACCGTGATTACAAGTATATGATAACACATAATTTACTTCCTGTCAATAGTTTTGAATAAAATTTTTTTCAGAAGATAAAATTCTTCCCGAATAAGATACCGAAAAAAGCAAGGTGACTTAAAAGTTATCATAAACGCAAGAAAGCAAATTGGAATTGTCAAGAAATGTGCAGTCGCAAAACACCAAAAATTTGAATTTCCCTTATCTGTCGCATCAATTTCCGCAGTGTAACGCAATGAAATAGATGCGGCGTTTTTCATCCGGCCGCCAATAATATTTTCTTTATCGTTCAATTATAGTATCCTATAGTTTCAATATAAAGACTTTTAACAACAGCGCACTTATTCAACAAAAATCGGGAAGTCGATCGAATAAACTCGGTCAACTTCCCGATTTCGTTTTGCCTTAAACGACGCCGTATCGTTCGATACGCGCGGATCCGTTAAAAGACGGAGTTACAACGACGATTTTGGTATTTTCGTTTTTATGAAATAAACGTCGTGACGGTTCAATTCCACGGAAAAATAGCCCGTATCGCCCTCGATAAACCCGTCCGGATAAGAGATCCACCCGTCGATGTCCCACAACGTTTTTTTGACCTGCCAGGTCTTCATGTCGTCGTAACTTATCCAGAGTTCCAGCGGCGTTCTGTGACTCATGCCGTGTACGGGATCCGGCGTGTGGATAAGCGCTATTCCGCCGTCGCCCGTACTTAAAAGTTTGACTTTGTTGGACGGGTTCGGAATATCCGTAGGCTTCGCTTCCGACCAGGTTACGCCGTCGTCGCAAGAGTAACTCGAATAAAGTTTACCGGTGTAATCGTAACGCAATAACATCGCAAGCCTGCCGTCGCCCAAACGAATTACCGAAGGTTCGCTCCAGACGAATTTAAGTTTGCCGTCCGCGTCTTTGAGCGGAAGGAGAACTTCACGTTCAGAACGCCTGTACGTATTCCCGCCGTCGTCCGAAACGAGAGTTCCGCTGCGAACGAAGTCCAAACCCGCGTCCCATATGTATTTTTTCTCCAAAGAGAGTTTTTCCGAAACGTCTTTCGGTACGTCGTAAAGTTGGTAGGGTAAAATCTGCCTGTTCCCCTCACGGAGCATTCCGCGGATAAAACAGAACCCGTCGAGCGGTAAACCGCATTTATCTGCCCAGGTATATCCGCTGTCGTAACTGACATACACCCTGTGTTCGTATTTATTGAAACGCCCGTCGTGGAATGTAAGGTACGCCCTTATCTCCCCGTCCGTCACGCTGATTTCGGTCTGGTACACCACTCTGCCGTCCTCGGGCGCGAGCAATTCGCGCTTTGACCAGGACGAGCCGTCGTCCTTGCTGTGCCATACGTAAACGCGGTTGCCCGGCGCGGGTTCCGTAACGTCCCCGCACTGGCATACCATCAATAGTTCTCCGTTTGGCGCGCGGCGAACTATCGCCTCGCAACTGAGCAGATCGCGCTGAACAAGTTTTATCATAACCTGCCTCAATTTTTCTTTTTCTTTACTATCGTTGCCACGGCGAGAAGAATTACCGCGCCGAGTGCAAAGCCGCCGCCTGCCGACGAGAAGCAACCTTCCGTTTTTTCTGCGGAAACGCCCGACGACGACTCCTCGGAATCCTCGGCAACGAGCCTGAATTTAGCGTAAACTTTAACGTCGCCCGTGCTTCCTTCAGAGATACCGGTCACTTGTCGTTCTTCCCCGTCGGAGATAACGTACCAGTAGAGGAAATCATACCCCTCTTTTGTTGCCGCCTCGAACACGAAGGAGTCGTTGACCGTATAGGCAGACGGATTATTTCCGTTTTCTCCCCTGTCGAGATCATAACTTATGCTATAAACTTCGGGCTCGAAAGTAACCGACAAAACGCTGTCGGAAGTCAATAGAACAATGTAGTTTCCATCAACAGAGGCTACTTCCTCGCCGTTGAGTCCGACCGTGGCGGCATAACCGTTTTCGGGCGTTACAGCCAAAGTAATGTTCCTGCCCTGCTCCACGCTGTAAACGCCGTCAACGGTCGCTTCTCCTTCGATATAGAGAACGCCGTTTCCGCTTACGCTTACGGTAAGTTGAGCGGTCAACGCGTTGAATTCGACGGAGATAACTTCCGTTCCCGCAGGTATAACGTAAACGCCTTCCGTACCGGAAACGACTGCTCCGTCCGCAGTTACCGTCGCCTCGAAGCCGATATTCGGCGTCACCTCTATTTCAAACGAAACGCCTTCTTCAACGGTGATCGTTCCGCCTGCCGCCGCGCCGCCGTAAGTTACCGCGCCGTTTTCGCCCGCGTTAACGGTAACCGTAGCGGCGTTAGCGGTTAGGGCATTTATAACGAAGATTTCCGCGACGTCCGTATAAACGTACTCTATAGTGGCGGTATAACCGTTTTCCGCCGCAGCGAAAGCGATGCCCTCGCCCGATATGGAAGTTATAAGTTTGCCTTCTTTTGCGTTCACGAAGATCTCGGTAGTCCCGTATATCGCGAAGTTTTCGGAAAGGGTTATATCCTCGTTTTCGCAGACGACGGGCGTCGCCTTTACTTCGCCGAACGTAAACCAGTTATCCGATATGCCGGTATTGTTGGAAGCGTTTGCGGCAGAAACGGTAAATTCTCCGTCTATAATTCCGCGATAACCTATCCAAGCGGCTTTGCCGAACATTATGCCCGTGCCTTTCGTTCCCGCCGAATACATATTTATCTTGGCTACCGTCTTTTCTCGCCTGTTTACGTTTTCCGTGAGCGACGAGCCGTTATCCGTTGCGAATTCCGCAAAATCGGCAATTATCGTTCCGTCGAAATCCACGGGAACTATTATGTTTCTGTTGTTGTCCGTATAAGTGGAAACGGTGCCGTCCGCATATATAAGAGCGTAATAATATTTCTGTTGTCCGACGAAGGTCTTTCCGTCGGCGGTGACTACGTAAAGTCTTATACCGTAGTCTGCGCCGCTTATGTTCTTTACGCGTACAGCAAGCCCGGCAACGTCAAACGACTGCGCGCCGGAAACGCTTACGGAGATTGCCTTTGCCTGCCCCGCCGTGTTTGCCGCCGCGGTTTCTGCAGTATCGGCAAGCACGCCGCCAACGAGATCCGCGTCGCCTTCGACATACAGGTTTGCGTTCGAAAGGTCGGCTTTTGTAATCTGTTGCGCCTCGGAAACGTACTGCCATTCGCCGAATACGTCGGTGAGGTCTTCGTCCGAACGACCGCTCGAGCAGACGAGATATATCCTGTCGGTCACCGTGACGGGCTTTCCGCCCTCGGCGTAATCCCACGGCAAATTCTGCGCGGCGCCGTAAACGGACCCCCTCCAGACGTTGAACGGGATATATATCTTCCCTTTATACCCTGCGGGAACAGAAAATACGTTGCCGTAATATTTCAGCCCGTCCTCGTCCTCGTATATTCCTGCGCCTTTATCCGCTCTGTATTGTTTAACGCCGTCGGTGATAGTTATAAAATAATCGAGCGCCTCGCCGTCGGAGTTATCAACGGTAGCGGAGATATACAGTTTATCGGATATATCCCCGTCGTCAATTCCCGTCGCGCGGAAATTGAGCGTTTCGGCGGTTCTGAAGTTTATGGCGTAGTTGCCGTAAGACAATTTGTTTACAAACGTATTGCCTTCTATAACGGATATATTTTCCCCGTCGATAAGTTCCACGGAAGCCACCGCATAACCCAAAGCGGCAACGGGATCGAACGAGAACGAGTAACCGTAATCGAGAGTGAAGGTATCTTCCTCCGCGCCGGTATCGAGCGCGTCGTTTTTAACGCCTTTCACGCCGTCTATCTTTATTTCGAACGACGACGCCGCCGGAACGCTATAACTTTCCATCGCCGCTTCGCTTGGAGTGGCAAGCGTGTCGCCGTCGATGTAAGTTTCGCCGAGCAGAGTTACCGCTTCGCCTTCGGCATAGGTCGCTATCCTGCCTATAAGAAGTTCCTGTCCTACGCTGTTTGCGGGCATATAATAAACCATTTTATTTACTTCACCCGTAGGGAGAGCGTGATCGTCTTCCGCTTCCGCATTGAGTTTAACGTTATCGTTCCATATCCAACCGCCCGCGGATTTACCTATAACTATAAGTTCGGTATAAGGAACGAGCATATATCCGTCGAAACCGGCGGGTATATAGGCGTTTCGCGCGCTTCCCTCAACGGTGGTCTGAGAGCCGTCTATCGAAAAGAAATTTATTTTGGACGAATAATTAGAATATATGAGCGAAGAGTTCGCGACGTATAACCTCAACTGTTGCATCGTCGCTCTGTTTCCTGACGTATTCTTTATTCGTATGGCGATACCCGTCTGCCCTTCGAGCGGAAGGTTTTCGGTAAGCGACCATTGAATACCGCTCATCGCGTTCTCCTTTACGCGTATACCGTAACCGTTTTCAGCAAAGTCCTTTTGCGTTATTTCGATCGTAGTGGGCTTCGGCGGAACGGGTATCTGCCGGGTATTCATAAGCGGCTCGTTATTGCTCGGCTTCGCGAAAGAAGACGCGACGATCGTCGCTTCCGAAGAAAGGGTGACCGTTCCGTCCGTTTCCGTATAAGCGTAATGCGCGCCGAAGATCACTTCCTTTTCCGGCGTGTTCGCAAGCGAATAGAAACCGAGTTTTGTCCACTTCGCGGTGAGAAAACTCCCATCGCTCTCCGTGAGATGGTTGGCGCTGTTTTCCGTCCAGTACCAGGAGCCGGAAGAATTGCAGATGCGCACGGTCTGGTCGAACGGCAGAAGCATATATCCGTCGAACGAGGCGGGAACGTTCACCAGTCGCGCCGTGTGCGAGGTGGTCTGTATGCTGCCGTCTGCGCCGTAAAACTTTACCGTCGCGCCGTAAGGTGAATAAACTTCGTTGTTATTGAGATAAATTCTGAATTGATTATACTGGTAAACCGCGTTCGTAAGGTTTTTTATCCTTATTGCCAAACCCGTTTTACCGGTCAGATCAAGCCCTGCGGAAAGGGAATAACTCATACCTCCCGCGGCTGCGGTCGAGGACGAAAACGCATAACCTATGCCTTCAAAATCTGCAGACTCCGCCTGCAACGAGTGCTCCGCGGCATCTGCGTGCGTCCCGTAATAATTCGGAATAAATACCGAAAGGGAAAGTATAAGCGCGGCGAGCAATACGCCGACAGCAAGTTGTTTAATGGTTTTTGTCATGTTTTCTCTCCTTTTTATATTTTATTTTAACGCTTACCGCGTCTTTTTTTAAGCGTTGCCGCGCCAGCAAGAAGCAACGCGGCGGTACCTTCCATAGCCATATCGGAGCCGCAGCCCTTCTCCTTTGCGGAAGAATCGTTCTTTTCATCATCTTTTATTACCACGGTGGCGGTCATATGCCCGTAACTGTCGGTATAGCCTTCGGGCAGACCGGAAGCGTTGAATCTGAAAGTGTATCTGCCGGCGCGATTCTCGTCGTAATCGGGGCAATCCCAAAAGCCGGAAACGACAACCGTTCCCTCTGCCGTTTCCGCGTGCAGTATATCGGGGAAGTTTCTTACGACTTCGTATTCGGGCGTGCCCTTATCCAGAACT
>JAFTDZ010000001.1 GCA_017453885.1 Clostridia bacterium | reverse complement strand
CGGGGTTTCCACCGTGTAAGTTCCTATGTTGAGCGGACTGTTTTCCGCGCCGGAAAGTTCGTAAGTTATCGTGTAGGTTTCGATTTGCCAACGGGCGTAGAGCGAGTAGTTTTCGGCGGCGGCGGAGTCGATCTCGGTTATTTTTTCTCCGCCGACGGGAAGCGTGTACCAGCCTTCGAACGCGTAACCGTTCCGCGACAGATCCTTTAGTTCGATTATGCCGTTGCTTATTTTATATTCGGTCGGGTTGGAATTTTCCGCGCCGGAAAGATCGTTATAAATAATGCTGAAAGAAGAATTTATGGTGTAATCGTAAATTTCAAAGCAATTTTCGCCGCTCACTTTCGCAAAGCCGTAACCCTCGGCGCCGTGTTCTTCGAGCGAGGAATATATGCCGCCGTAAGTTTCGGAGCCTATTATCGTTTCGGCAAAAAGCCTGCCGACAGCCGCGTTGAGTTCTTCCGCCTTCGATATGCCGTAAACGGAATTTGCCGACGAGGAGAGATCCGCCGTCTTTTCGGCGGACATGCCGTTATATTTTATCTCCTCGGGAACGACCTTGTAGCCGTAAGCGGAAGAAGAATCTTTATCTATATAAAAGAGCGAAGTAACCGTGATATTTTTCGGCATAAGGCGGTAGAACAGCCATTCGGGATAACCCGTGACCTCGCGCGCCGCTTCCGACGAAAGGTTATAGACGAGGCGTACTTCAGCGTAGCGCTCCCCTTCCGAAGGAATATCCGTAAATTCGACCTGAAGGACTTTAAGCCCGAGTTTTTCTACGGTCGGATTCCTTTGAAGATCGAGAGAGATACCGCCGTTATTTGCGAGTTTATCTGCGAAATAGGCGGCTATTTCCTTTTCGGTGAACCTTATAACGTGCGAGGAAAACGAAGTGGCGGCAGCCTTTTCACTGGCGGCCGAAAGATCTTCCCCTGTAAATTTTTCGGTGACGAGAGAACCTTCGTCAACGCTCTTATTTATCGAAATAAGTTCGCCGGTGAGGTCGATGGCGTTAACGCCGTACTTATAGTGCAGAAAGAATGCGCCCGCCGCAGCGACTAATATCGCCAGAACGACTATCGCTATCAAAGTTTTTACTATCCCGTTCATTATGCGGGTAAAGAGCGGTTTGTTTTTCTTGTTTTTCATATACTACCTTCGTAAAATTACGCCGAAGCGTTTTCGTTTTTATTATATGATACTACAAGCGGCAAAATAAGTCAACCGAAATATTAAAAGAGGCGATGGACCGATCACCGCCCGGACAGGAATTTTTCCGCCTTTTCCGTTAAAATTTTCCTTTCGTTAAGGGCGTCGCCCGAAATCACGAGGGATAAAAGATATTCGAGAGTTTCGCCTACCGCCCTGCCCTTCGCGCCGAGCCGTGTTATATCCCCGCCCTTTACGGCGAGATCTTTCAGCCCGAAACACGCCTTTTTTTCGATAAGTTCTTTAAGGAGTTTTTCGCAGGTTTCCGCTTCGGGCAGGGACGAAGGTTTTTCGGATCTTTTGGCGTAATTGTCGGCGCGCTTCAAAGCGAGAATGCCGGAAAGCGTTTTTTCTCCGAACTTGTTGAGAGCGCGCAGAACGTACTTTTCGTAATTGCCGGCGGCGTCCTTAGGAATAATCGGCGCGTCGTGATATTCAACGAGCGTCAACACCTCGTTAATCAGCGATTTAGGGTACTTAAGGCGATAAAGAACGGTTTCGGCTATATCCCTGCTCGCCTTCGGGTGACCGTAAAAATGACCGTTGCCGTCGCCATCGAGCGTGAAGCGCGACGGTTTACCCGCGTCGTGAAAAAACGCCGCAAGGCGAAGTTCCCTGTTTTTCGGGACGTTAGCAACTGTCTTTACGATATGCGTATATACGTCGAATTCGTGATACTTCGTCCTCTGATCGAAGCCGAAACAAGGCGATATCTCCGGAATGAAAACCGCGATCACTTCCTTGAAAGATATAAGCGCGTTTTCGCAACCGTCGCCTAAAAGGATCTTGTCGAATTCCTCTCTTATCCTCTCGACCGAAACGGAAGAAAGCAGGCTTTTTCGCGCAAAAACGGCGTTTTTCGTGTTCTCCTCCACGGTGAAGGAAAGCGTTGATGAAAACCGCACCGCGCGAAGGATGCGCAGAGCGTCCTCATCGAAACGGACGAGCGGATCGCCTATACACCTTATTATCCCGTTTTTGCAATCTTCCGCGCCGCCGAAAAGATCGGTTATCTTCTCCCCGTCGAAACACATGGCGTTGACGGTAAAATCCCTTCGCTTCAGGTCTTCCTCGAGAGAGCGCACGAACTTAACCCCCGCGGGATGGCGGTGGTCGTGATACTTGCCGTCGGACCGGTAAGAAGTTATCTCGTAAACTTCTCCCCCTAAGGCGACCGAAACCGTGCCGTGCTTTATCCCCGCGGTGAAAGTCGTGCGGTCGGAAAACGCCGAGAGAGTTTCTTCCGGCGTGGCGGACGTGGTGAAATCGTAATCGTCCGGCGGAATGCCGAGGAAATGATTTCTGACCGCGCCGCCGACAACCTGAGCCTCGTACCCTCTTGAGCGGAGACGGGAGAGGATAAATTCGGCATTTGCAGAAATCTTCATAATATTGACCTTTACGCCTCTAATATAATGGTTACAGGCCCGTCGTTGTATTGTTCTATCTTCATGTCCGCGCCGAACACGCCGCGCTTTACCTTCACGCCGTATTCCGAAAGTTTAACGCAGAAATATTCGTACATTTCGTTCGCCGCGTCCGGTTTTTCCGCGCCCGTAAAGCCGGGGCGGTTGCCGTGAGAAGTATCCGCGAGCAAAGTGAATTGCGAAACGCTTAAAATTTCCAACCCCTTGTCGATAACGGAAAGGTTCATCTTGCCGGCGTCGTCCTCGAATATGCGCATATTGGCGATCTTCTTCGCCATATAGTCCGCCTTGTCTTTCGTGTCGCCCGCGGCTACGCCGAAATATACCGTAAGCCCGCCGGGAATTTCCGAAATAAGTTGCCCGTTTACAGAAAGTTTCGTGTGTTTTACGCGTTGTATTACCGCTTTCATATTATCTCCTTGACGACGCGTATCTGCCCGTAAGGGACTTCGACCGCGTCGGTTTTTTCACCCGTGAAAAGATCCGTTACGTTGCCGTTGAACGTAAAAACAGGCGTTTCGGCTCCGAGGTTTGCCGCGACGTAGATAATTTCGTTGCCCTTCTCCCTCGTAAAACCGAAAGCGTGGGGCGAAACGTAAAAAATACGCGTGGCTCCGTCTTTGAAAACGGAGTTTTCCCGCCGAATCCGCCCGAGTTTTTTATAATGTTCGGTCAGGGGCGAAGATCTTCCCCACGGCATACACCTGCGGTTGAACGGATCTGCCCAACCGGTCAATCCCACCTCGTCGCCGTAGTACAGCGCGGGGACGCCGTAGAGCGTATATTCTATAGTCGCCGCGATTTTCAGCATTTCAACCCCGCGGGAATATTCTTCTTCGGTCGGCTCGTCGAATGCCTGCTCGCCGCGCGTTGCCGGCATTTTTCTTCCGCTCAATAAATTTATGATGCGGGGCGTATCGTGCGTGCCGAGTATGTTCATAAGGCAGTTGAGCGACTGCGGCGGATAGCAATCCGTCTGACGGCGGATCACCGAAACTATCTCCGAAGAATCAAACGTTGTCAAAAAATTTATTATGGCGTTTTTGAGCGGGTAGTTCATGGCGGAATCGAGTTCTTCCCCGCAGAAATATTCTCTCCTTACCCCGTAGGAAATTTTGTCGGTAACGTTCTCCCAGACCTCTCCTATAACTACGGCGTCGGGCGAAAAATCTTTTACCGCCTGCCTTATGTGCCTGACGAACGGAGCGGGCAGTTCATCCACCACGTCGAGCCGCCAACCCATCGCGCCGAGCCGCAAATAACGGCCTAAAACGCCGTTTATCCCGCAAATATAGTCGATGAACGAAGGTTCAGCCTCGTTGACTTGCGGCAGGGTATCCACCCCCCACCAGCACTCGTATTCGTTCGGATAGGAGCGGAAATCATACCATTTGTAATAGGGTGAATCCTTCGAGTTGTAAGCGCCGACGGATTCGTAATTTCCGTATTTGTTGAAGTAGAGGCTGTCGTCGCCGGTGTGGTTGAAAACCCCGTCCAGAATCAACGCTATCCCGCGTGATCTCGCGGAGAGGATAAGGTTTTTAAGGTCGTTTTCGTCGCCGAGCAGGCAGTCCGTCTTTTCGTAATCGCCCGTGTCGTAACGGTGGTTGGAGCGCGCTTCGAATATGGGGTTGAGATATATGGCGGTAACGCCGAGGGCTTGCAGATAATCGAGTTTTGCCTCTATTCCCTTAAAGTCGCCGCCGAAAA
Source organism: Clostridia bacterium (assembly GCA_017453885.1). Classification (GTDB taxonomy): domain Bacteria; phylum Bacillota; class Clostridia; order Christensenellales; family Borkfalkiaceae; genus RGIG3732. The sequence continues at coordinate 4,203 of JAFTDZ010000001.1, read as the reverse complement.
AATCGTTGTTGAGCGTCTTGCCGTTTACGGGGCGATATTCCGGAACGCCGCCCCACTCCCGCAGAATGCCGTTTTTATTCGGAAGGCGGCTGTCGGCACGAAAAAATCTGTCCGGAAAAATCTGATAAATAACGCCGCCCTTTATCCATTCGGGCGTGGAGTAGCCTTCCTTGAAAAGCGTTAGCGAAAATTCGCCGCCGTCCTTTTCGAGCGAGCCGTACTTTGCAGACGCGTACCCGCCGCAAGGCATACCGTAAACTTCGCCGCAAAGCGAAAAACGGTAAAAATACAGCCCCGCATCAGGCGAAGAAAACCGCGCCGTAAAGCAATTACCCGCCTTTTTCGCGGGAAATTCGATATATTCTTCCCCATCCTTACGGACGAGCAAGGACACGGCGGGGGCGTTAGTCACGACGGAAAATTCCACCGCCTTATTAACGGAAGCCCCGCCTACGGGCCTTTTATAACGCTCGAGGGCGGGGTCAAATTCAGCATACATTATTTCGTAGATCTCAAATTCCAGATGTTTTCGGCGTACTCCGCGATTGCCCTGTCCGCAGAGAAACGACCGCTTTTCGCAACGTTCATAAGACTCATTTTCTGCCAGCGGAGCACGTCGGAATAAACCTCGTCCGCCTTCGCGTGCACGTCCTGATAGGCGCCGAAGTCCGCCATACACATATACGGATCCGCCACGGGCGAAGCGGTAAGAAGGTAGTTGGAGAGGTTTTCAAAACTCTCTCCGTTGAAACCTTTCTTGAGGGATTCTATAACCCTTTGCAGGCGGGCGTTGTTGTTGTAGTACGCGGTGGAATTGTAACCGTTGTTCCATAAGTTTTCAACGTCCTTCGCGGTCATGCCGAAGATAAATATATTTTCGTCGCCGACCGCCTCGCGCATCTCTACGTTCGCCCCGTCGAGCGTGCCTATCGTAAGCGCGCCGTTTATCATAAACTTCATATTGCCCGTGCCGGACGCCTCTTTCCCCGCCGTAGATATCTGTTCGCTTATCTCGGTTGCGGGCATAAGTTTTTCAGCCATGGTAACGCCGTAGTCTTCGAGGTACACGACGTTTAATTTTTCCCTTATCGCGGGGTGTTTTTTAAGGTCCTCGGAAATAAAACAGATAAGTTTTATTATCTCCTTCGCCATAAAGTAGCCGGGCGCAGCCTTCGCGGCGAAGATGAAAGTCTTCGGCTTGACGGGCGCGGACGGATTGTCCTTCAGTTCGGCATAGCGAGAAATTATGTTCATCGCGTTGAGCAGTTGGCGCTTGTACTCGTGAAGGCGTTTCGCCTGAACGTCAAACAGCGTGTCCGGATCTATCTTCTCCCCGCTGCGGCGGAATACGTAGTCGGCAAACTGCCTTTTTTTGAGCGCCTTTATCTCCGCCATTCTTTTCAGAACGCTTTCGTCGTTCGCAAACGCGGCGAAGTCCGAAAGTTTTTCCGCATCCTTCAAAAACCCGTCGCCTATGCAGGAAGAAATAAGTTCCGTGAGTTCCGGGTTGGATTGACACAGCCACCTTCTGTAGGCTATGCCGTTGGTGACGTTGGTGAATTTTTCGGGCGATACATCGTAAAAATCCTTGAAAATACTGTTCTTTATGATATCGCTGTGCAGGGCGGAAACTCCGTTTACCTTGTGCGAACCTATTACCGAAAGGTTAGCCATTCGTATCTGCCCGTGCGACATAACGCTCATGCGCTCTATCTTGTTCCAGTCGCCGGGATACCTGTTCCACATATCCGCGCAGTAACGGCGGTTTATCTCCTTTATTATCGAATAAATACGGGGCAGACGACGTTCGATAAGGTCTTCGTTCCAACATTCGAGTGCCTCGCTCATGACCGTGTGGTTGGTGTAGGCTATTGTTCGGGTAACTATATCCCACGCGTAGTCCCACGGGTAACCGTGTTCGTCGATAAGAAGACGCATAAGTTCGGGCACGGCGAGAGCGGGGTGCGTGTCGTTTATGTGTATCGCAGCCTTGTCGGGAAGGCTGTCAAGACTGCCGTACCTCTTTATATGGTCGTTTATTATATTCTGTAATGACGCCGAAACAAGAAAATATTGTTGTTTCAGTCTTAAGGATTTGCCCTCGAAATGATTGTCGGACGGGTAAAGAACTTTGGAAATAAGTTCCGCCTCGTTATCCGCCTGCATGCTGCGCATATAGTCGCCTTGAGAAAAAGAGCGCATATCGAATTTATTTCTGTTCTGCGCGCGCCACAGGCGAAGGACGGAGACCGCCTCGGAACCGTAACCCGATATCATCATATCGTAAGGCATCGCGTCGATCTCCTGATAGTCGAAATATTCAACGCGCATACCGCCGTTTTCCCATACTTCTTTGACGTGTCCGTCGAACTTCACGGTGTATATCTTATCCGCGCGCTGCGTCAGCCACACCTCTCCGCCGGGAAGCCATATATCGGGTAATTCCATTTGCCAGCCGTCAACGATCTTCTGTTTGAAAAGCCCGTATTCGTAACGGATGGAAAAGCCCATAGCAGGGTAATCGCCCGAGGCGAGCGCGTCCATAAAACAGGCGGCGAGCCTGCCGAGCCCGCCGTTGCCGAGCCCCGCGTCCGGCTCTTCTTCGTAAAGGTCCTCGAGCGTGTAGCCGAAGGACGAGAGCGCCTCGTTCATGCTCTTTTCTATGCCGAGATTGAAAACGTTGTTTTTAAGCGACCTGCCGAGCAGAAATTCCATACACAGGTAATAAACTTTTTTCGCTTTGCCCTCTTTGACGGTGTGATGATATTTGTTCCGCTTTTCAAGCAGTATATCCCTGACCGACATGACGACAGCCTTATACATTTGCTCTCTGTCGGCCTCGTGCGCGGAGACGCCGAAATATCTTGAAAGTTTCCCTTCGATAAGGGTTTTAGCCACGTCTCCCGTGAAGTTTTTAAGTTCGTACATTTAAGCAGTTACCTCTTGCAAAAATTTCGTTTTCCCCCCGAAATTCAAAAGCGTGCTGATATAAAATTACGCGTTAATGCGTGATAAAGGCGGTTTATTGCAAAAGCCCGTCGTACATTTCCGTGTAATTCAGCGCGGAAGAACGCCAACTGAAATCCGCTTCCATCGCCTTTTTAACGTATTTTTTCCATTGCGGTTTGTTTTTATAATCGCCTACGGCGCGCTTTAAGGAAAAGAGCATTTCGTGCGCGTTGTAATTTTCAAATACGTAGCCGAAACCTTCCGCGTCTACGGAAACAATGCTGTCGCCCAGGCCGCCCGTCTTTCTTACGACGGGTATGGTTCCGTAGCGGCAGGCTATCATCTGCGAAAGCCCGCACGGTTCCTGTTTGGAAGGCATAAGGAATATATCCGCGCCGGAATATATCTTGCTCGCAAGATCCTTATTATACGCCGCGATAAACCGCATTTTGCCCTTATACCTCTCCGCGAGATAGGCGAAGAAATTTTCGTAAGCGGTGTCGCCCGTGCCGAGGACGACGAATTGAACGTCCTGCTGCAAAAATTCCTCGAGAACGCAATTTACGAGGTCGAGCCCCTTGTGAGCGACGAGGCGGGTTATCATGGCGACCATGGGCGCGTCCTCTCTCACGGGGAGCCCGAGCATATTCTGAAGCCCCGTTTTGCAAGCGGTTTTACCTTCAAGACGTGTTTTGCCGTAATTTTCAAATAATTTATCGTCGGTTTTCGGATCGAAAAGATTTTCGTCTATACCGTTCAATATTCCCGTTAGTTTATAGGCGTTTCTGTTGGTCACGCTCTCAAGCCCGTGAGCGAAGAAAGGATCGAGTATCTCCCTCGCGTAGGTCGGACTTACCGCGGTTATCTTGTCGGCGACTTCCATTGCGCCCTTGACGAGGTTTATGCACCCGTCGAAATCGAGCATGGTGTGGCAGTATTCGGGAAGGCCGAAAAGGTCGCCCGAACATTCGTGACCGAATTTGCCCTGATACTCGAGGTTATGAATGGTGAACACCGCCTTTATGTCACGATATTTGTTTCTGTTATTGTAGAGGGTTTTGAGGTATATTACGGAGAGCGCAGTCTGCCAGTCGTTACAATGCAGAACGTGCGGATAAAAATCGAGAAACGGCATTATTTCGAGCGCCGCCTTGGAGAAAAACGCGAAGCGTTCGCCGTCGTCGAATTCGCCGTAGATCCTATCCCTCTTAAAGTAGTATTCGTTATCTATAAAATAGTAAATAACCCCGTCTT
>JAFTDZ010000053.1 GCA_017453885.1 Clostridia bacterium | reverse complement strand
GAGGCCGGTAAATTCCGTTTTAACGGAAAACTTCTGTTAAACGGCTTTGGAATGGGCTTGTGTTTTGCCGTTTGTATGTATCCGCAAACGAAACTTTCGCAATTAGTCATTGCTCCCGTACAGTTTACCGTAACCGCCGCAGGCGCAGTGCTTTTGAGCATTATGATCGCTTGCGTGAAGTTTAGAGAAAAATTTACCTTAAAGCATTTGTTAAGTACTATTTGCTGCATTTCGGCAATAACATTGCAACTTATCGTATAATGATTATCCGTCGAGCGCAAAAATAATTAACAATTTCGCGTCAAGGAAATAATTCTTGCGTAACAAATAGGTTCTAAAAGTGAAATTCCTTTTAGACAAACAGGATTTTAAGCAATATATACAGTTAAAATTTACCCGCTTTTGTAAAAAACCCGGCCGAACACAAAAATTCCGGCTCGGGTTTCAAACTTTTTATCCGTATAGTCGTCACGGCATTTTCCGCCGCGATAGTTATTTTCGTTCATAAACACATCTCTTTTGTTCTGTAGCATATAGTATGTTTTTCAAAAGAGATCGGCGCAAGGCAGGTGCGTTTTTTATTTCCTTCAAATAAATAAAAACAGCCGATAATGTGAGAAAAAGGGGCTTTTTGCCGTGAAGTAAAATAAAAATTTTTTTCCGTAATTCTAAACAAAACGGCGCAGAATGTAAACGGATGCGGTTTGCCGCAAATAATCATTGTAAAAAAATATATTATATGTTATAATAAAAACAATTGTAGCGGAAATATGTTTTTCCGAAAACGATATATTCGTTATACTTGTTTTATTTAAGTAAAAGCGTTGACATTGAAAAGAATAAACTGTAAATTCGGTATAACGGTAAAAAAATTATTGAAAGAGGGCTTAAATTATGCTGATCTCCGAATTCAAAAGGGCAGACCTTATCGACTGGAACGTTTTCCCGCACCAAAAGGCGACCGTAGAATACCTTCACAGGCTTTCGGCGGACGAACTACTCAAGGCTTTTTACACCGAGGCGGGGCTTTGCGAACCCGTGCGGTATGCGCCTACCGATTACGAGGGTTGGGAATATATTTCCTGCGCGATAAGGGGGCACTTTACCGGGCATTATCTGTCCGCGCTCGCAATGGCGGGCAAGTATTGCCATGATACCCGCCTTGCCGAAAAAGCCCGCTATATCACGGATGAAATGATAAAATGCCAGACAGAAAACGGCGGACAATGGATAATGGCTTTTCCTGAAAAGAACCTGAATTTCCTCCTCAAAAACAAAAATTACAGGGTACCCGTTTACGTGATACACAAGGTGATGATGGGGCTTATAGACGTGTGGAAATATCTCGGTTACGCCCCCGCGAAGGATGCCGTTATAAAAATGGCAGATTACCTTTACGACTGGTCGGGAAAACTTTCCGAAGAGGAGATGCGCTCGGTTATAAACTTTGAGTCGGGCGGTATTACTGAAGTCCTCGGCGAGGTTTACTATATCGCCAAAGAGGAAAAATACAAAGTTCTCGCAGAGAGGTTCGTGCGGCGCGACCTTTTCGACAGGCTTATCGAAGGGGTGGATTGCCTCACTAATATGCACGCCAACACCACCGCGCCGGAAGCCGTGGGTATTGCCCGCCTCTACGAGATAACGGGCGACGAGTATTACAGAAAAGCGGCGGAAGCCTATTACGATTGCGCCATCCGTAAACGCGGTTACTTCGTCACCGGTGGAAACAACTCCGGCGAATGTTATATCCCGCCATACCGCCAACTTGCGAGAATGGGCGATATGGTTCAGGAACATTGCACAAGTTACAATCTCGTTCGCCTTGCGGATTTTCTTTTCAGGTGGACGAAGAACGCCGAATACGCCGATTATATGGAGAGGGTGATATACAATTCTCTCCTCGCCCAGAACAACAACAAGACGGGCGTGGTCAGTTACTTCCTGCCTATAACGGGCGGCGGCAAAAAGTCGTGGCAGACGGATACGAAGGACTTCTCCTGCTGTATGGGAACGAACGTTCAGTCCAACGTAAGTTATACGGAAAGGCTCCTTTATCGCGAAGGAAACGAGTTTTTACTCGCCCAATATATATGGTTCGACGGCGTTATCGAAGTAGATGAAAAGGACGTTCACCTGTGGTTCGGAAAGGTCAATTTCAACAAGGATATGACATCTATGATAAACTACCGCCTCAATGAATACGCCCGCCCGAAAACGGATATTTATAAGTTGTTTTACGACGCAAAGTCGCCTGTTTCTTTCTCGCTCAAAGTCAGGATTCCTTCCTGGGCGAAAGACGCCGAGGCATTCCTTGACGGCAAGGCGGCGAAGAAGGACGAGAGCGGGGATTATTTCGTTTTCGATATAAACGGAGAGAAGGGCGAGATAGAGATACGGTTCGAGAGGACGCTCCGCATCGAAAAAATGGCGGACGCCAACCTCTACGCGTTCGTTCACGGGCCAAAGGTACTCGCCGGCAAGATAGACAGGGAACGCACGCTTAAAGGTTCCGTTTCCGATCCGGAAACGATCCTTCGCCCGTACGACGAAAACCATTGGGGCGGTTGGTATTACAACTATTACACACAAGGTCAGTACGAAAACTTCCCCGTCGTTCCGCTGTGCGACGTGATGGATGATTCCCCCTATACCGTTTATTTCCCCATAGAAGAAAAGTAAAACGCTTCAAAACAGCAAAAACGCCCGTTATCTCACAAAAACGGGCGTTTTATGCGTTTTGTATACTTATTTTTCGGTGAGGTCGGCAACGGATTCTCTCTCGCAAAGGTACGTGGAAAGTTGAATTATCTCGTAAGGTTTAGTTTCCCCGTTCATGCGGTTGATAAGCGTTTCCACGGCGGTTTTGCCGAGGGCGTAACGGTGAACGTGTATGCTCGACAGCGGTGGAGAAGCAATCACGCACGGCTCTATATCGTCGAAGCCGAGAATTGAAACGTCCTTTCCTACGCGAAGGCCGAGAGAATCGCATACCTTATACACCTGAAAGGCTATGGGGTCGTTGGCGCACATTATGGCGGGATGCTCCTTCATATTCCGCAGAAAGGAAATAAGATCCGTTTTGTTATAGCAAAAAATTTCATTGTCGTCAAACCTGCCGGTCAGATATTTTACCGACAGGTTTTCTTTTGTTTCGCAGTAGTCCCTGAAGCCGTTGAACCGTTGACGGAAACTGTCG
>JAFTDZ010000052.1 GCA_017453885.1 Clostridia bacterium | reverse complement strand
TTATAACATTTTCTATATGCCTTTTAATATACATAAAAACTCCGCAAATCCAATATTTAATTTTATTATATCGGAAAAATGTAATCTTGTCAACAGAAACAAGATTAAAACCGAATAATTTTTTTGGGATAAATCCGAAAGAAAACTTATATTCCACGAAACCGAGTTTATTATACTTTTCCGTCAAGATTTATCTCGCTCGTGGATATTGATCTTTCAAAATATTTTATAGATTTTACGGAAATTTTAGGCGAATATTCCAAAATTGCCGCAATACTGCCGATTTATCAATATATAAAAAAGGCACTAAACAAGCAATTTATCTGCATTGTGCCTTCTTTGTACTTCAAACTATTACTTATCGTATATATAACGTCCTGAAACAGGAAGTCAGCAGACAATTACGACTGACTTCCTGTTTTCATTATTACTGCGATATTTTACGTTTGCGAATTGACGCGCAGAGCATCAATACGATGCCCATTATACCGAAGCCGGATACGCTTCCGCCGCAACCGCCGATATTGTCTGCGGAATTTTGCTTGGAAAGAGCAGGTATAGTTTCTTCTTCGAGAATTTCTCCGCAGATCAGGCAATTTTTATATCTATGTCCTTCCTCGTATTCAGTGGCTTCTTTATCTGTAATCCATTCGCTCGGCTGGTGCTCTGTTTTCGCCGTAGTAACGTGTTCGCGGCTCAATTCTTCACCGCATTCGCGACAATAGACCACTTCGTCGTAACTTCCTTCGCTCGTACAAGTCGCGGTTATTTCGTTTTCTCTTACGGGATCCGCAGCAACGTGACCGAGCGCGGGAATATCTTCGATTTCGAGTTCTGTTCCGCATACCTCGCAAACTTTATGTCTGTGCCCGTTTTCCGTACAGGTAGCCTCTTTATCTACTTTCCACTCGCTCGACTGGTGACTCGCGTCTACATAATCCGAAACGTAACTATCCCCGCAACGACTACATGTATACGTTGTGTAACCTTGTTCAGTACAGGTCGGTGCGGTCACTACCGCTACGTAATCGTGACCAAGGACGGATATTTCGCGTGTTTCTACGTGAGTATGGTCGTGAGCACAAATTCTCGTTTCTATTCCCTTTTCAGTACAGGTCGGTTCGGTCGTTATCGTCCACTCACCCCATTCGTGGCCGAGGGCGTTTACGTAATCCGAAACGTAACTATCTTCGCAACGGCTACAAGTATATGTTGTATAACCTTGTTCAGTACAGGTCGGTGCGGTCACTTCCGCTACGTAATCATGCCCGAGAGCGGATATTTCATTGTAAGTCGTGTAGCCACAATGAACACACTCTTCATAAGCCGACCAACCCGATTCCGAACAAGTAGGTTCTTTCGCATCGTGTAGCACGATTTCGTGTTCGATTTTTATCGTTGCTCCCACATATTCCGCAATTATTTCATCAAAATCAATATTGCACACATTTTTCCCGCTTACGGAAATAGCGCATTCACCGGTAAAACGGTTCAACGTTTTGAATTTCAGAACGGCTAAAACGGCATTTTCCGTAATGTTACCGGACGTTCTTATAAAAGAAAATTTCGCCGTACCGTCATGTAAATTTGGGTTATAATCGAAAAATTCCGCCTGTTCCCCGCTTTCTATTTCCACACAATCCAAACGGGTTTTATCGTAATTGACGTAAAAATCCCCCACTGCAAGCGCAGTTTCTTTCTCGGCGATCACGCTGACGGAAATATCCCCGTCGAACCCGTCGTAACCACTTACAAAGATTTTCGGCAGAGTAACTTCCGGTTCCGAATATATGATATTAACGTATGAAGAAGTATCGTTACAATTTAGGTTTTCAAACTCAACGCCGCCGTTCACCTCTACGGATCTGTATAAATTTTTTGCGGAAAGCCCCACGTTCACCCTTGCGGAAACGTTCATTATAACGTTGAATTTCAAAGTAATGAAATTACTGACGTACGAACCTACCGGTAAAGTTGAAACATACGATATGCAAACAAGCCCTTTCGTTTTGTCGTTTACGGAAGTTACGGCACCGCTCGCGGTGAAAAAGTTAGCGAGTTGCACTTCGGAAAGTTCTAGCATATCGTCGTCGTAGTCTATTTCAAACTCTCCGGAACAGAAACCGCCCGAAGAAAAACCGAAAGAGACATTCACCGCCTCACCTGCTCTCGCAGAATATGTATTCCCGTAAAAATTCACCCTGCCGATCGTTGCGGAATATTCGCTTACGGTCACCGAACCGCCTTTTGCGGCTATACTAACGTCGTTAAGGTCGGTATCATAAGCGTTTCCTACGGCAATACGTAAATCGTATTTCCCTGCGGAAACGTTCGATAAAACCCTGAAATTCACGTAAAACAGGGTGTCCGAACCGTTAATGCCGGCAAGGGAAATGGCGTTCAACTTTATTATGCCTGTTTCGGCGGTGTTGAAGTACGAAGTGACGTCGCCGCTTAAAAGGCCGGACTTATAGTAATTGTTGAACTGAAAAACTTCCGCATCGTAAAACAGGTACATATCGAGCCCTGCGAGCGACACGATATTTTTTGCCCGAACATAAACGTTAAAGCCGTTGCCGACGTAGGCGGAAGAATCATCAATATAAATTTCGGGAAGAACTTCGTCATCGGCAAAAGCGGTTTCTGTTAAATTCCCCGCTCCCGCCGCGAAGAGAATCACGGCGAAAGCGGCGAGTAAAGCAATAATAAGTTTTTTCATATTCCTTTAATTTATGGTGGTGACGGATCCGTTCACGTACATAAGTATCCGCAACACTTCCACGGCGGAAAGTTCCCCGTCTCCGTTCAGGTCGGCCCGCAGGAATTGTTCTTCGGAAAGGTTGAGTTTGTCGTTGGAAGCATAAAGTACCATAAGCGCGTCTTTAGTGGTGATGATGCCGTCGCCGTCAACATCGCCGAGAGCGGAAGCATCCACCGCAAGTTTCACCGTAACTTCAAACGGATTTTCCCTGCCCTTGTAGGTGTGGGTTATTCCGTCGAACGCGTCAATATAATATTCAAGCCCTTCGAGCGTGATGTATTCCGCCGAGATCTGCGCCGTATAATTCGAATTGAGCGCAGACATGCCCGTCTGTCTCCATTCTTCCGTTCCCTTTACGCGGTAATAAACTTTCGCCTCGGTTATTTGCAGATTGTCGGTAATGGTGGCGGTTATCAGAAGTTTACTGCCCGTATAAGCCGTTCTGACGGGGGAATGATAAATGTCAGGTGCCATGGTATCTTTGGACATTATAACTATTTTGCCCGAAGGCGTACTTTCGGAAAGGTCTGTTTTAACAACGGTAAAGTTGTAATAATAGATCTTGCCGGGTTCTACGGTATCGTCGAAAAATTCCTTTTCGTCCGGTGCGAGAACGTAGGAGTTGAGGCGTTGATAATACCCGTCCTGACGGTCGCTACGGTAAACGTTATAACCGGCGAGGGTATCGAAATCATCCTGTTCCCAAGTCAGGTTAATACCGGCATCGGTCGCCTCTCCCTGCATTATCATAGCCATTGCGGCAGTGGTATCTATTTCAAACTGGAACCTCGCAGGCGCCTCGAAAAGCGTCATAAACCTATCGTCCGCGGCGCACCCGCCCGAAACATTGAAGAATTGGTTACCGTTTTCAATGGTGGTTTTAAGGGTATAAACGCCTTCCCAACGGCGCGGGGTAACAAAACTGCCCGCCACTTCGTATTCGGCGTAAGGCGTTGAGGAGCCGAAGCGCACCCTTATCGGGGTATTCACATCCATATCGCGGTTGAATTCCACAACAAAGGTAACTCTCTCGTTGGAAACCGTACGCACCCTCTCGCCGTCGGCGTTAAGCAGGTAAATAGCGGTAACGAAGGGCCACACGTTTTCAGGCGCCTCGGTAAGGTACGGGTAGGGGTTAATGTCGGCAAGGCTCTGGAAGTCGTCAAAGTCAACTATCTGCCGCTCTATCATCTCCTCGTTCACGGTGCCCCAGTAGTTGTGTTGCAGGCCGTAGGTGACCTTGGTGGAACTGTCCGCGGCGATTATGCGTAGCCAGTTTTCAACGTTGGTGTCGGTGAACATATTGAGTATGGCGTTGTGGTGGAAGGCTACGTTATACGCGTAATTCTTCTCCCATATATCGAGAAGTTCGGCTATGTCGTGCGTGTCTTCCCAGGTCAACTGCGCGCCGTAAACTACGGTTTTGAACACAATAATGGTTTCCGCATTGACGGCGCCGCGCTCGTCGGTAAGCGCGCCGGCTTGTATAAGTAACGTATAAACCGTGTTTTCGCTTAAACCATAGGCGTTTACGGTCAACGCGCTGCCTTCGATAGCGGCGGCAACGCTTGCCCCTTCAATAGTTATTTTTGCGGGATTCAGAGTATATTCGCCATTGAACGTAAACCTGAATTCAGGATTCAAAGCAACGTTTTCGGCACCGTTTTCCAAAGAGGAATAAATTACGGCGGGCGGCGCGTAAACCGTGAAAGCAACTGTTATTTCCGCATTACCGTTACCTATAAGGTCAACGAGGGCGCCGGCGGGCACCGTGAGAACGTAACTTTCGCCAAGCGTCAATATACCGTGCGAAATCGTAAGCGTGTTATCCGCGAGGGCCGGATTTATCGCCACTTCTTCGCCGTAGGCGTCGGTAAGGGATATTTCATCGAAGTTTTCCCCTTCGTACGCGTCGGTAAACGTAAAGGTGAAGGCGGCTTCTTCGTTAACGCGGCTATCGCCGTGGAAAAGGTTTGCCGAAACGAGTTTTATCACCTGCGCAACGGTAAAGTTTATTTCCGTGCGTGCGTTTACGCCGCCGACGTAATCTTTCAGCGCGCCTTCGGGCAGAACGAGCGTGTATTCGCCGTAATCGAGCGAGGCGCTTATAGTAAGGCGGTTATCGTTAAGGCTTACCGCAATATCCTGCGCGGCGCCCAAGGCGTTTACTATAGAAATATCGGCGTAATTATCGCCGCTTACGGCAAGGGTGTAATCGAAAGTAAAATACGCGTAGGTTTCGGTAAGCACTGCGCCGTCCGATACGGTGGCGTTTGCAAGTTCTATTGCCGTATCGTTATAGTAAGTAAATGAGTAAACGATTTCCGCGGTTCCGTTGCCGAAGTAATCGGTAAACGCGCCGGCGGGGATCGAGAGAACGTAGCTTTCACCGTTTGTAAGTTTGCCGTAGGGCGAAAGCGTGAATTTATCGAGGTGAACGTCCTTTCTTATGCCGACGGGCACGCCGGAAGACGGCGTAAGTGAAATATTGCCGTAAGCGCCGCCGGTTTTGAGCGCGGCGTTGAAATCAATAACTATCCTTTCCTCTGTGAGAAGGTTTTCGGCAATATTAATCCCTTCCACTCCGGGCGCGGAAGAATTATCCGAAATGCCGAAATATATTCTCCTCGGTACTTCGCTGTTCGTTGTGGTGAGGTCGGCAAGTTGATAATAGTAGTTTGATCCCAAACCGTACAACTCGCCGCTCTCCGTGCGCACGTATATCAATTCACCAAAAGTAAATGCTTCCGCCGCGACGGGAATTTCGCATATGGCATTAGTGCCTTTATAAACCGTGTCGCCCGATAAATGATAGTAATAATAATACGGCTCGACCGAAACCGAGCAAATTCCACTATTAATATTTATAACTTGCCCTAAAGCCGTTTCTATATAAATATAATCGTAACCATTAGAATAAATCCTCTTTGCTCCGCTATATACAAGAGTGGCTTCGGTGTATCTGCTACCGCTACCGCCGAAACAGTAAACTTCGCCTTTGTTATTGAGCATTGCAACCATGCCGTAAGCAGGGGCTATATCCACGATGCCATATATATTAGCTTGAACGAAGGTATCTTTGTCTGTTGTAGTACCGTCACCGAGTTGACCGTAAGAATTGTCGCCTTGAGAATAAACCAAACCTTCCGAAGTGAGGACGTAAATATTGTTATTATGCGAGAAAACTTTTACAAGGTTATTGCCGAGATTATAATCGGTTGTATCCATCAATACCGTTGTGCCTACGGGCAGAAGGTCATTATGATCAGAAGCAATATAAACATAATACTCTCGTCTGCTTAAAGTACCCGCGGAATCAATTACATATAGATAAATATCTACAAAAAAGTAATGAACATCTACCATCTCTTTGCCTGTAAATTGATATTCAGTACCGGGATTATAAGTAACAATTCGTTCCACAATTGTATATGATTCACCATACCGATTTGTACCGACTATTGCAGAACTTATGTTATAATCAATTTTTTTGGGTACTTTTATCCGCTCACCACCCCAAAGCCATACGGAACCGTCCTCAAGGGTTGCTAAAATATAGCCGCCGCTTTCACTCATCTGTACTACTTTTGAAGCGTTAAAGGCGGACTGCTCGGTAACGCATACGGTAAGTTCGGCGTAAAGAGAGGTGTTTTCAACCGTGGCGCGGAGAACCGCGGTGCCTTCGGATACCCTTACGAGTTGCCCCTCTCCGTTTACGTAGGCTACTTCCGGGTTGGAAGATTCCCAAAGGAGAGTTTTATTCGTGGCGTCCGCAGGGGAAATTACGGGCAGGTAGCCGGCGTCGGTATCGCCCACGAAGGTGGCGTAAATATTTTGGCTGAAGGTTACGCTTTCTACCGGGCGTACCACGTTAACGGTAACGCTTGCCTCCTTACCGGCAACAAATGCGGATATGACGGCGGAACCTACCGAAACGCCGGTTATAACGCCGTAATCGTTGACCGATATCACGGCGGGATCGGACGAGGTGTATTCGATGAATTTTTCCGTAGTGTTCGCGGGGTAAAGCACGGGCGTTAAATACGCCGTGCCGCCAACCGCAAGTTGATTTTCCGAAACCGAAAGTTCCAACTTTTGCAGGGGCACCTTTTCGGTAACGGTGAGTTTTAGCGTTGCATAAACGAGATGATCGGGCGAGTAAACGTAAATTATCGCCCGCCCTTTGGAATGCGGGGTTACAACGCCGTTTTCATTTACCGTGGCTACCTTCTCGTCGTCGGAAACGTAAAAGAGGGTGTTTACGTCAAACGTTGAGGGATAAGCGGAAGGCAGAATGCGATAACTGCTATCCGTATCTATCGTTACTTCGGTTTCGTTCAACAAAATATTATCCGCAAACACGCTGCCCGGTATTTCTATAATAGCGTAGTTGCCACAGCGACCACCATTATTATAATCGATATAATATGCTCGGTAATTATCGGAAACAAATTGTAAATAACCTCTATAAGTTTTTGAACCATAGTAATTACCACTATAATAAAAAGCGTATAAGTCCGTTCCGCCTTGATTATCGCACGAATATCCGTAGGACCCGGTATAATTTTCGTCAAACCAAGGGCGATCGTTGGAAGCGTTATCAACGTAACCGCTGAAACCGTTTGAACAGAGGAATGCCCATTCATTTTCCGTATCTATACGGGCGAGTTCGCCGCCGAGATAGTGCGCGAACTGAATGAAATAATTATAATCGGCAGGATCGACAGAAGATACCTGAATATAAGTGGAGCCGTTTACGGAGTTCCGCGCTATTTTATCCACGCTTAAATTTGAATATTGATTTAAGGTATAGGAAGAATTGTAGGCGTAGCCCGCCTCGTTCACCGCGCGATTACCGAGGAAAACACAGTTGATATATTTATTATTACCACCCCCGAAACCTATTCCCGACTGCGTGAAAATGCAATTCTCAAAAGTACCGCCAACATAGCAATAATTCATTTTGTAAAATACGCTGCATTCGGCTTTATTTGTATGGATAATGGCATTACAATCACTTGTCACAACTCTACCGCCTGACAAACACCTACAATACAGACTTCCGTAATAATTCTTATTAAACGTACAATGATCGATATTGTCGGCATATATATACGGATTTGTGACGGTGGTGTAGTTGAGTTCAACGTAGCCGGATTCGGACTTTTGAATTTCAACGCGGTATTCGGACATAAATTCGGACGGGAAGAGTTTGACCGGCTCATCCACCGTGCCGTTTGTTATAAACCTGCCGGCAACGTTTATGTAGGCAATGTAGGTATCGGCGTAAAGGTCGTTGGGGTCATCCGTCCAGAACTGGATCTGCGTGCCCGGCTCCACGGTAACGGTAACGCCTTCCTCTATATAAAGCGACGTGGGTATAATGTAATAGTTATCCTTCGTCCACACCTGGTCCTCGGTTATCTGCCCGCGCAGTATAACGCCGTTGCGCACTACGAAAGATACGTTGCCGGAAGATATGTAGGTGGTATGATCATCATCATCGAGGGCGTTTTCCGCCGTTATGGTGAAATTAAGAACTATAAGATAATCGTTAGGGCAGTTGCGGGCTATGCGGATTATAAGCGGGTTATCGGTGCCCGTAAGAATGCCCTCTTCATCGCGCGTTAAGCAATGTTTGGTGGAATAAGTGCCAACCCCGTCAAAATCCACGGAATCGCGCACTATTTCAACGTAGGGGTTGGTAAGTCCCAGCCCCTCTATACCCGCCTGCGCCGAAACCGTTATCACGGTGTTTTTGCTCATGCCCCAGCGGTTGCGGATAACAGGGGCTATATACAGGGTTTCGCCGGAGTCGGCAACCCCGTCGCCATTGTTCCTTTCGTTCACGTCTTCCGGCATACCTACGGTATCGAAGGAATACCAGTCGTAAAGAGAAAGTTCGGGCTTGGGCATTTTGGTAAACGCCGTGTACGCGTTTACTATCATTGGCACGTTGTGCGGTCCGTGAATCGGGTCAGGCAACGTTGCATCTATACATATAGCCGACGTTTCACTCGTCGAACATATCTGACCGGCTATGAATTTGGAAGGGTACATATCGCGGTCGGAAAAATAACTGCGCAACAGCGCCGATATGCCCGAAACCACCGGCGCCGCCATAGACGTGCCCGAAAGATACCCGTATCTGCCGTTCGGCAAGGTGGATAGCATCGATTCGCCCGGGGCGTAAACTTCGTATTCGTAATTGTTGTAAGAAATAAAGTCCCAGTTAGTGAAAACGGATTCAACGCCGCGCTGATCAACGCTCATAACGCCCGTTACGTAGGAGAGTGCCGCGGGATATGACGGTATGCCGAGATAAAAAGGTTCGTTATGTATTCCGTCGTTACCGGCGGCGGCTATCAGGTTTGCGGTGGTGTAGGCTTGGTCGAGCGCGTCCTGCACGGGAATGGAAATCGCGCTGCCGCCGAAGGACATATTTATCACGTCCGCCCCCATTCTGTACGCATAGAGAATGGCTTCGGCAATATCGCTCTGCGTGAATACGCCCGTAGCCTGCCCTGCCTTTACCGCCATTATCTTTACGTTATACGCTACGCCTACGATGCCTTCTCTGTTGTTTGAAGCGGCTATTATGCCCGCAACGTGGGTGCCGTGACCGTGATCGTCCATCGGGTCACCGGTTTTACGCATATCGGCATAACCGTTGTTCGCGATAACGTCCACCCCGTGAACATCATCAATATAGCCGTTGTTATCGTCGTCAATGCCGTTGCCGGGTATTTCGCCCGTGTTCTTCCACATATTCGCCTTGAGATCGGGGTGGTTATAATCAACGCCCGTATCTATTACGGCAACGATAACCGAAGAATCTCCGCCCGGCGATATGCCGTTGTTTTTAAGAAGCCGCCAGGTTTCCTGCAGACCGCACGCACCGAGATACCATTGATTTACCGCCTGCAGGTTGGCAAGATAAACTTCATCGAAAAATTCTACGGTTGAAGAAGAATTTTCAACGGAAGTATCCGCCTCGTTTATTTCGGCGGTTTCGCCTTCTTCGGGAAGAGCGGCGGTTTCGTATATGTAATCGTAATCGGCGGTAAGAACTACCGAAAGCGAACGCGCTTTATAAATCGCGGTGGTCGCATCATACTTGCCGTTAAGCGCGGCACGGTACCACACGCCGCCTTTAAGCGACGCGAACCTATCCAATTCGGCTATTCCGCACTTTTTCAGGTCACGGGTGAGTTTGCCGCTGAAATCATCCGCGGTTTTTATAAGGATAACGTTTTCGTCGTACTTATATTCGCCCGTCAGGAATGCGTCGTGATACGCCACGTCAAACGGGGCGAGTAGCCTTCCTTCCGTATCGGTCGCATCGCCTTTATAGGTGGCGGCGAGATCGGTAAGTGGAATTTCTTTACCTGCGTTTATCTCGGCGCCGCACCCTACGAGCGCCGCCGCAAACAGGCAAAGCAATAAAGTGATGATAAACTTTTTCGCTTTCATAGATAACCTCCGCGTGTTTTTAGGTTTACCTGGTATATTATACAATATTTTTTATTTTTTTTGAAGTAATTCGCTATCAAATTTTGATATTCTTCAAGAATTTTCGCAATTTTTATTTTACTTCGCGCGTTTCGCCGGCGTTCGGTTCGATTTGTTCATCGACACTCGGTTCGGTCAATTCGCCAATAATTCTGTAAGCGCCGACCTTTTTATCGAATTCCATAATCAATTTTTTTTGTTCCAGCAAATAATCACGCAGAAAAGCGATATGCCTCCTGAAAGTGGGTACGGATAAATCGAATTCTTCGCGCACGGATTTGAGTCCGATGCATTCACCGTTTAGTAACCTGTCGTAAAGACAAAGAATAATGTAAGATTTGTTCATTTCGTTTCTTTTTCATAAAGAGCTTTAATTATCTCCTGTTTTATTTACGGGTCGGCCAAACCCGCCTGTCATTGACGACTTTATTGTATCATATTCTGATCATTTTGTAGTCAGCGCATTTGTCGAATCGGGTGGATAATTCGGCTTAATTTATGGATATTTACGCTTAATTTGTAAATTTCGCCTGTTTTAGGCATAAAAAACCGCCTTGCGGAAAGCAAAGGCGGCTTGCGTTGAAATTGCTTATTTTTAATATATTCCCAGCTCGATTTTTACATAAGGACAGCATCCGTAAAAGAAGGATGTACCTATAATACAATTATAATACGGATCGAAATTGATTTGAAGATAAAAGGGATCTGCGCAATTGTAAAAAGTAAAAATTACGTTCGGCCAACCGGTTTGGTTAAGGACAACGCCTTCAAAGTTACCTTCATAGCACAAAGTTATATAGGAAGCGCTCTCCTCAAAAAATAATTCTTCGTGGTAATTTACCAAGTTCATGTATTCCTCGTATTCGACATCCGCAATAATACGTGCATCAAAAACAGTAACGCTTATATTTATTTCCGGACATTCCGGAGGCAACTTCAGGTATAAATAATCTTCGTAGGGGCGCAGAACTATTTCGGTTTTCTTTCCGAAATAATCCGCGGGTTCATCGGCGCTTCCGAGCGAAAACGCCTCTACATATTCGGCCTCTAAAGTAACGCTTTCCCTATCGAGTACGTAATAACTTCCGCAAAGAATTTTCGTTTCGGTATCACGCCAACCGGCAAAAACGTATCCCTCTTTTTCCGGTTCGGGAAGAATAAAATGCTTGCAGTGAAGAATGGTCTGCTCGTCACCGTCTTTAAGCGTTAAAGTATTGCCTACCTTTCTTACCGCTTCAGCACCCCATTTATCGCCGACGGAAGGATCGTCGGTATAAACATAGTAATAACCGTTAAGAAACACATCGTTTTCAACAACGGCGTTTGACGGCACATATATCCTTCCGTGCCCGTATCCGGAGTTGAACGCGTATTTCTTAATAAGTTTTAACCCGTCCGGAAGCATTACCCCGGGGCAAGAAGTCGGCATCGAGTAATTTCCCAAAGTTTCAACGCTTTCGGGAAGCACGAGGGCGCTTATAAGATTGGCATTGCCGAGGGTGTTATCGTTTATAGTTTTTATACCGCTGTTTTCAGCGAACGAAATTTTATAATACGAACCCTCACCGTTCAAAGGCTCTATCAATTCATCCGTTCCGTTGCCGAGCGCTGTGACCGGCAAACCTTCTATAAACGATGGAATTACTATTTCCGTAACGCCACGGTCGGAAACGTTGTTCGAAACTTTGATCTTCGTCAGCGTAACTTCGCCTTCCGTCACGAAATATTCATACTCGTCCACCGCTACGGAAATTTTGTGCCAAAGCGCCGTTAATGAGAGATTTCTGGCACTTTCTCCGCCTACCCGCGTGTATATCATATCGTCTGCCGCGCAGTACCAACCGTCGAAAATATATCCCTCTTTCCGCGGGGCGTTAAGTGTTATTACCTCGTCCGAGGTGACCGTCGAGGGGTTAGTATCCACCGCGCCGCCATTCAGTTCGTATAATACCGTATAAACGATTTTATCCCATTTGGCGTAAAGCGTTACGTTTTTATCCTTATAATTTACGCTCTCCGCGCTTTCGCCCGAATAATCTGCGGAAACATACCATCCGATAAACTCGCTGCCTTTCTTTGCGGGGACCGGCAAAACTACGTTTCCGCTCTCTATGGTCATACTCGTCGCGTATTCACCTTCAAATTCTCCGCCGTTCAGATAGTAACTTATCGTATATGTATCTACGATGAATTTGGCGAACACTTCGGTATCATCGTATATTTTTTTTGGAAAAGTTATTTTATTTCCGTCGGCATCGATATAATATAAAAACGTATAACCCTCTTTTTCGGAGGGCGCAGGATCGAAAAATTCACCTATTTCGAGCATATGCTCCTTCCCGTCCACCGTCACTATACGATATTCCGGCGCTTCATCTGAAGAATCGCTTGTCGTAGTTTCCGAAACATCTCCGCTGTTTTCAACTAAAAAAACCGATTCCGTCGGACTTGATTCTCCTTTCGACACGGAATTGAGCGAAGATAATATTACGGGAACCGAAATAGCGAGAATCAACACGACCGCAACGATAAAAAACAATGAAGCGATAGGATTTTTTTTCCTCGCCTCGGCTTTTACACCGCTCGACAATTCAAGCCCGTAGAAAATAGCCGAAACGGAAACCTCAAATATACGGGCAAGTTCTACCATCGCTTCCGCTCTTTTTCTGACCACCCGCTTATCGGGTGGCTTACTGATTACAAAAATATGCACCTCCGAAAGTTTATCTGACTTTTGGGGTGCATATCAAACGTAGGCGGCTTTTGATTTATACGCTTTTATTTATCGCGGGCGGAATGAAGATCATCTTCTTCTTTTTGCTGCGTATGCACTCGCCGCCAACAGAACGAGCGCGAACATACTTCATATACCTACGCCGGCAAAACAACCGTTTTCTGCATTGATTTCGGAATCGTCAACGGAAGTGCCTTCGCTTGCCTCAAGCGATGTATATTCGATTTCCGCCGCTACGAGAACAGCAAGTTTTTCTTCGGAAACGTAGGCCTTTTGATCTTCAGTCAAAGCGTCGTAAGCGTTCCTTGCGGAATCTATCGCCTCTTTGCTGTTAACGGTTACTTCCCCTATCGCGTCGATCTTTTCGACTACCGCGTTTGCGGCGGCTTCATCTGCCTCTGTCTTTTCTTTTTCGGCTTTAAGTTCGGCAATTCTGTTTACGGCGGTATTGAGAGCGTCGATCAATCTATCGGATATTTCCGCTTTCTGTTCGTCGGTCAAAGCGTCGTAAGCGGTTTTTGCAGCGGAAACGGCTGTTTCGCTTTCAAGAGTAATTTCCAAAGGTAAAGCAACTATCAAATCTATACAATCCTCTATCTGTTTAATCGCCTCTTTTTCTTCTTCGGACATAACGTCGGGCGTTCCCGTAAGTTTCATTGAAACGGACGGACTCGCCGAAGATGAAAACGAATAGATACACAGTTGAGCCGTGTCTTCGGTGAAATCTCTGTACAAAACGTTTACCGATAATGAATTACCCGTTTCGAGCACGGTTTTATCGGCAATAATGTGTCTGGTAAGAATGTAACGATATCCGTTATTATCCGTAAACGTCTTGAGTTGAGTTGAATCCATAAGCGTTCCGGCAGACGATTGCCAGCCGCCTACAGAAGTATTGAAGTACGCGGGTTCCTCTCCGTTGTTATATGCGAATTCTATCTGATCTGCTTCGCTAACGGTTGCATCGTCGGTTTTAACGAGAACGTAAAGCGTAGCGTAATCCCACATGATTTGGAAAGTAACGCCGATTTTTCCGGTGTAATCGGCAGCCCTTTGAAATTCATACGTCAAAGAATTACTCGCGACGCCTTCCCAAACGGACAAATCGGTTATATCCGCTTTCCAGTCAGGCAAAGCGCATATCTTGTAATTAAGACTTATAAGTACTTGTTCTGCATCGGTCAGTTTATTATATGAGGTTGCCGGTATCAATTCTTTCTGCTTTGCGGTAAGGGAATCGTAAGCGGCTCTCGCATCCGTAATTACATCTTCATCGTTCTCTGTAACGGTTGCGGGTATCGCATTGATTTTTTCAACTACCGCATCTGCCGCTGCTTCGTTAGCTATTTCTTCCGCGGTCTTTCCGGCGGGATCGCCTACGAGAGTAAATTCTTCGCTCGGCGACGCGGACGCAGACGCGGAATATTTGCATACGGATCCGTGCGAACCGTTAAACGCCCAGTATATTATGTTGATCCTTATCTTTCCGCCTTTTACCAAAACGGATTTATCCGTAAGCACATTCTTAACGAGAAGATAACGGTTGCCGTCGCTATCGAAATTCGCCACCGTGCTCGAAGTCATAAGATTGCCTATGCTTTCCGTCCACCTCACTCCGTTTTCGGGAAGTAAAACAGACTTGAAATAACCGTTTTCGCTTCCGTTAGTGTAGGCAAATTCTATTTGATCCCA
>JAFTDZ010000051.1 GCA_017453885.1 Clostridia bacterium | reverse complement strand
TTGCGGCTGTGCGGCATAACCAAACCCGTTCTTTTGCTTCTCCCGACCGACGAATTCGGTCTGGAGAGGGCGATAAGATATTCGCTTACGCTTTCTGCGGATAACCTTCCGTATTTGCGTAAGATAAACGCAAAGGCGCTTGCCCTGAAAAAGCGGGCGACCGTTCATCTTGCGGCAAATACGGGAATGAACCGTTTCGGATTTTCCAAAAGCGAGTTCGAAAGCGCCTGTATCTACGCAAAATCGCTGCGGAGTATATCCGTCGAAGGTGTATTCTCGCATTTCTATAATCCCGCAGACGGGGCGGAAACGGACAGACAATTTGAAAAATTCCTGTATTTTACCCAAACGGCAAGGCGGTATTTCGGCGATATTATCCGGCACATCAGCGCGAGCGGCGGCGTGATGGCGGGCAGAAAATACGACCTCGATATGGTTCGCCCCGGTCTGCTCTTATACGGGTATAAACCTTTCGAGGGTAACGCGCCCGAAGTTTCGCCTATACTTAAAGTGAGGGCGAACGTACTGAAAAGGTTGCGCGTAAAAAAAGGCGACCATCTTCTTTACGGGGATTTCACCGCGGAAAAAGACGAAGAAATAATCCTCGCGCGGGCGGGTTATGCCGACGGGTTGAGGAGGAACGGAAAATTTTCCGTAAACAATAAATGTATGGACGTGTGCGCCCTGCGGGGCGACGCGGACGACGACGGCAGAATAACGCTCTTTTCCGACGCCGACGCATTCGCCGAGGCGGAAAACACCATATCTTACGAGATATTGTGCGGAATAACAAAGCGTTCGCATTTTATATATAAGGATTGAGTTTTATGAGAGTTATAGGCGGCAAACACCGCGGCGCCGTTCTGTACGAATTCAAAGGGCAGGCCATACGCCCTACTTCGGACAGGGCAAAAGAGGCGGTTTTCAATATCCTGCAATTTTCGGTAAAGGGCAGTAAATGTCTGGACCTTTGTTGCGGAACGGGAAGCCTCGGCATAGAGGCGCTTTCCCGCGGGGCGGCTGAAGTTACCTTTGCGGACAATGCGAGGGAAAGCGTTGAACTTACGAAAAAAAACCTTGCCAAAACGGGTGAAAGGGCGGAAGTTATTCTGTCTGACGCGCTCGTTTTCCTCGGCAGGTGCCGAAAGAAATTCGATATAGTTTTTATCGATCCGCCTTATGCCGACGATGTTTCCGTTAAGGCGGTCGAACTTATTGTTAAAAACGATCTTTTAACGGATAACGGAGTGATCGTTTTCGAGAGGGACAAGCCCTTCGGCGGTGCCGCGGGCGCTTCGGTTTTCGATTTGCGCAAATACGGAAAAGCCTATATTTCGCTTATAAGAAAAACGAAAAAATGCCTTTTCGCGGGGACGTTCGATCCCTTCACTACAGGCCATGCCGAAGTGGTGAAAGCGGCGCTTAAAAAATACGACTTACTTTACGTGGTAATAATGAAAAACGACAAGAAGGTACCCATGTTTTCGCTTTCGGACAGGATGGAAATGCTAAAAAAGATCTTTTACGGAAACGAAAAAGTTATAGTGGATCTTTGGGACGGTTACCTTATAGATTATATGAAAAACCACGGTATAATTTATAACGCGCGGGGGATTCGCAATGCCGAGGACGTCGCATACGAAAAGATAATGGAAGAATACAACACCGCTCGTTATCCCGAAATGAAGTACGACTATATAACCACGGAATGCGGTATATCCTCGACTTACGTCAGGGAGGCTATAGCGACGGGGAAAAACACCGAAGGGCTGGTGCCGTACGCCGTTTCAGAATATCTTCGCCAAATACAAAACGGCAAAACAGAGGATAAATGATATAATCATCTGAAGGGTTTTGGAAAGGAAGAATATTTTCATATTCACTTTTGCTTTTATAAGGTATATTGCCGATTGAAACGCTACCGAAAGCCCGCCGAAAGATATAACGCCGCAGGCGAGAGCGGCGGTGAAAGCGCAGGGCATTTCCGCAAGGATATTGCAGCCGTTCGTACATTCTATAAGGCCGAGCATAAATCCGTTCGCGGCGGTATCGGAGCAGCCTGTTCGGGCAAAGATAAGTTTTAACAGGGCGGTCGGCAGGTATAGCGCGCCGAAGTCCGAAAGTACCCTTGCAAGCAGGTAGAAAACGCATATGAACCCGCCCACGCAAATAATGGATATAACCGAGGAGTAAATACATTCGTACAGAATATTATCGGTGTTATCGGAATGTTTCAGCGTC
>JAFTDZ010000050.1 GCA_017453885.1 Clostridia bacterium | reverse complement strand
GAACGTTTTCCAGCGCGGTTATACCGACAGTTTCAAATATAAGAGGTTGAATACAAAAACCGACCTTTCGTACGTTACCAAAAAATTAGGTAAATTTGAGGTGAAGGACGTTATAGAGGATGTGGAAAACATCGTCGGTGACTTGACGGACGACGGTCAAAACGAGTGATAAAGAACCTGTTACCAAAAACACAAAAACGCCGTTTATGTGAGATAAACGGCGTTTTTGCTATTCTTCATCGAATACTTCTTCAAAAAGTTTTATTTTCGCCCGCCTTAAAACGGCCTTTACGGCAAGCATGGTCGGCTTGGGGAACAGCCGATAAAAAAAGTCCATCGCGCGGGCGTCTTTGCCGATAACCATGCGCGTCTTTTTTCGCTTAAGTCCGCGGTAAATTTTGTTCGTCATTTTATCCGCCGGCATACAGAAAGACCTTATAAGTTTATCGTCCTCGATGGAAGTGTTCTGCAGGCGGAAGATTCCCGTCCTCGCGAACCCGGGCATAACGAGTGATACGTAAACTTTTCCGCGGAGTTCGAGGGACAAGGCTTCCGTGTAACTTTTAAGCGCGCTTTTAGACGCGGAATAAGCCGACGTGCCGACGATGGTCGCGAGCGCCGCCGCGCTTGAAATATTGACTATCGCGGGCGTATCCGACGCGGCGAGCAAGGGGTAAACGGCATTCACGGCGTAAACGCAGGAGAGGAAATTAGTTTTAATCACGATTTCCGTATCGGAAACGGCGGTTTTCACGGCGGACCTGAACGGCGGAAGCATACCCGCGCAATTTATCAGCCCGTCTATCTTCACTCCGTTCTCTTTCAGTTCCCTTGCGAGCGATATCCATTTCGCCTCGTCGGTTACGTCGAACACGCGGTATGAAAATTTATCCGCGTTTTCTTTGAGAGAGGCGACGAAGTCCTCGAATTTTTTCTCGCTCCGCCCTATTCCTATAATGCGGCAATCGTGAAATGATATAAGTTTTTCGGCAAGCCCCCTTCCGAGACCGGACGACGCGCCGCTTATCAAAAAGGTTTTTCCGTCAAGCCAGGATCTTTTCATGGGTTTATTGTAGCACGCCGGAACGGATTTTGCAATCTTTTGCAAAGGGAAAGGCGATATTTTTGCTATTTATTCACTTTACAAAATCGGTAAAAATATGTATAATAGCAATATGAAAGTTATTCTCGCGTCAGCCTCGCCCCGCCGCAGAGAACTTATCGGGCAGACGGGCGTGGATTTTAAGGTCATACCGTCGTCTGCGGACGAATATGTGGGCGAAGGCTGTTCGCCGGAAGATTACGTCATGATGCTTGCGGAAAGGAAGGCTCGCCAAGTCGCGGAAGAAAACGAGGGAATAATTCTCGGGGCGGATACCGTAGTGGTGCTCGGCGGCAGGATTTTAGGTAAGCCCGCCTCGCGGGAGGAAGCGGTGAAAACCCTCGCCGCGTTATCCGGCAGAAAGCACACCGTAATAACGGGTTATTGCGTGATTTACGGGGCTTTTCACGAAAAGATGAGAACGGGCGCGGTCAGGTCGGAAGTGTTTTTCAACGATCTCGAACCGTCGCTTATAGATGATTACGTAGCCACCGGACTTTGTATGGACAAGGCGGGTAGTTACGGCGTGCAGGACGGCTTCCCGCTCGTAAAAAGGGTGGAAGGGAGCCTGTCGAACGTTATCGGCCTGCCCGTTGAGGAATTGACGCAGGTGTTTAAGGAGATCGAAGATGAGCAGTATAAGGTTAGCCGTTGATATAGGTTCGACCAAAACGGCGATTTATCAGGTCGGCGCCGGTGTAATACTGTGCGAGCCGAGCCTCGTGGCGGTTTCCGGCGAGGGGCGCGGAAGCATTTACGCCGTGGGCGAAGCCGCAAAGCGCATGGTGGGTAAAGCCGCAAAGGGTACCACCGTGTTTTCTCCCGTTCTCGAAGGGGAAATAAATAAGGACGATATTGCCAAAATAATGCTCGAGGAGTTCTTCCGAAAGATAGAACTCTCCAAATTCGGCGCGCGGGTGGAAGCCTTCGTCACGGTGCCGTGCGGAACGGAAAACAAAGCGATAAAAAAATTTCAGTCGCTGTTTTCGTCCTGCGGGGTAAACAACGTGAAATTCGTGGAATCACCCATCGCCACAGCCGTGGGCGCGGGGGCGCCGATAACAGAATCCAACCCGTGTTTCGTGATAGATATGGGCGGAAACGTTACCAACGTCGCGGCGGTTTCTCTGGACGGGGTGATTGCGGGCGTATCGGTAAACGTGGGCGGTAACCTCGTTGACAATATGCTTATAGACTATATAGAAGAATATCGGAATTTGCGCATCGGCCAGCAAACGGCGGAGCGGATAAAGCGTGAAATAGGCAGTTTATTGCCCGGCGATACCACTTCTATGGTGATAAACGGCAGGGACGTATCGAGCGGCAGTCCGCGTTCCATGCAACTGAAGGCGTGCGATATAGCGGAGCCTATAAAACTTTACGTTAACAAGATTCATGAAATAGCCTCAATGGTCATGTCAAAACTTCCGCCGGAAGTTTCCGCGGAAATACGCAATACCGGCATTTATATGGCGGGCGGGCTTTCGGGCATAATAGGGCTTGAAGAATATTTCTATAACGAATTTTCCCTGCCCGTTATCGTAAACGAAAACGCGCCGCTGCTATCCGTTTTAGGGGCGGGGCGCATAATGCAGAACGAAAGGGTTTATAAACGCCTTAAATTTTAAGGCGTCTGTAAAATAAAAAATTCAGGCAAAGCCGTTTTTGCGTGAAAAAGGCGGGTTTTTGCTTAAAGGAGGTAACAAGATGGCTCAAAAGAAAGGTAACTTACAGGCTTTTGTGGTGGCGCTCGCTTACATAGTCGCGGGTATTTTGCTCTGCATATATAAGGGCGAGGCGCTCGGCTGGATAATGACCGTGGTAGGCATTCTCTTTATCGTTCAGGGCGTTATAGATATCTTCACGAAGAACCTTGTAGGCGGTCTGATAAATATCGCTATAGGCGCTATAATCATTCTATGCGGTTGGCTTATCGCGGCGGTCGTGCTTATCGTTCTCGGCGTGCTCTTGATATTGAGCGGCGTTCTGGGAATTTTGTGCGGGCCTAAACTTCTTCTTTCGTTGGTACTCAATATAGTTACCATCGTAGTAGGCGTAATGCTTATCATCGCACAGGCGACCACGCTCAACTGGCTGTTCATTATCGTAGGCGTAGCGCTTATTATAGACGGCGTACTCGCGTTGTTCGGCAAAAGATAATTGAATCAAAACAGAGAAAAAGCGCTCTTTTTGTGTGAAAAAGGGCGCTTTTCGTATGCTTTTAATTCCAGAAATTTTCCACTGTGCGGGCGAATTCTTCAAGCCCCTTCGCGTCGAATGAAGTAAACCTGCCTTTTAAGGGGCTATCTATATCGAGTACCGCCACAACCGTTTCGCCGTGGAATATAGGCACCACTATCTCCGACAGCGATGCGCCGTCACACGCGATATGCCCGGGAAATTCGTGAACGTCGTCCACCACCACCGTGTGTTTTTCCGCCGCGGCGGTACCGCACACGCCCTTGCCGAAAGGTATTTCTATACACGCGGGTTTGCCCTGAAAGGGGCCGAGCGTCAATTTTTCGCCTTCAGCGATATAAAAACCCGCCCAGTTTATATTTTCGAGCGCGCCGTATAAAAGCGCGGCGGCGTTCGCAAGGTTGGCAACGCGGTGCGGAACACCTTCCGTAAGGCTTTTCAGTTGACCGTTCAGAACTTTATAATCCATCATATGCGGCGTACCCGATCGAAATTTTTTCTTTAGATTTATTATATAATAAGGTCAGGCTTTTTGTAAAGCGAATTTTATCGGGGCAAATCGCCTTCCGGAATATAAATTTTTGAAAAATTACCGAATATTGCGAAAAAACTCTTTACAAACCGCAAATAAAATGATAAAATAAAAAAGCCTTGGGGGTATAGCTCAGTTGGTAGAGCGCTTGAATGGCATTCAAGAGGTCGCCGGTTCGACCCCGACTATCTCCACCACGTCGCCGCAAGGCAAATTTTGCAACGAGTTGCTTTTTGGCAACTCGTTTGCTTTTATGCCTGCGGCTCCTTTGTCCCGAAAACTTTTACTGCGCAAAACTTTTCGGGAACCTTGTTTTGGCAAAGCGAAATATGCAAGAGGTTACCTTTGGGTAGCCTCTTTGCTTTAACGCTTGCCGCTCCTTTTATCCCGCGGATAATTTTTCAAATTTTCCGCGGGAGCCCTTTTTTATTTATTATGCCTGCGGCTCCTTTGTTCCGAAAACTTTTGCTACAAAAAACGGTTTAATGAAGG
>JAFTDZ010000049.1 GCA_017453885.1 Clostridia bacterium | reverse complement strand
GTATTCATCGCAAAAACAAGGTATAGTTTGCCATCGGGGAACAAAACGTCCTTATCCATAAAGGAAGCCTCTCCGTTTTCGGTTACGTTTTTGCCGTTGATATAAATATTGTAAAAACCTTTCCCTTGAGAAACACCGTCGTAAGCGAGCCTGAACGTTATATCCTGCTTTGCCGAAACGTTGGCGTTGCCGGAAATAAGTTGCCAGGTATCCACGGTCTGGCTCGAAGGATCGTCACCTGCGGTCTTATACCCGCCATGATATACGGAACTTTCATAACGGAGATCTCCGCTATAGTTGAAAAACCTCGTAAAAAGCCCGGGAGAATCTTTCGCAAGGCCGTAACCGCTGAATTTGCTCTCCTCGTCTTCGGCTACGTTGCGCCAGTTGATGAACGTCGGTTTACCCATCACGCCTATGCCCGCCCATACGTCGTTGGCGGATCTTCCGGACGCGACGAATTCGTCCATGTTTACGGAAAATTTTACCGTTACGTCCTCCGTAGAAGTAAACGGCGCCTCGAGAATCGCTATCGCGTGGTTGTCGGGCGTACCCATTTCCGTCTGACTTATCACCACGCCGTCGGCAGTAAGTTCCACGGTCGCCCTCGCGAGGCTGTATGAAGCGGGATCCTTAACGGCGTCCTCCGCCGAACCTTCCGCCCCCGCAAAGGTAAAAACCGATACGCATGCCGCCAAGGCGAGGGAGAAAAGCAAAACCATAATTTTTTTCATATTATTACCTCCAAACGGTTCGGGGCGGTTTTCCGCCCCGAATACGTTAAATAATATTTAATTCTGTTTTCTTTTTAACAATATCGCCGCGCCGAAAACAATAGCGCCCGCTATAACCGAAGCGACGCCTATCCCGCCGAAACATCCTGCGCTATCGCCGTTTTCAACGGAGTCGGCGGGCGTTTCTTCGGATGTTGCCGGAGTTGCCGCCTTTATAACGAAGGTCTTTTCCACGTCCGCATTGCCTGCGTAACCGTTTATAAAGGTAACTATTACCTTCGCGGTGCCCGCTTCCTTATTGTCCTTGTAATTTACTTCGTAATCCACGTTCTTTACGAGGGCGGTATCTCCCAGAACGACGGTGACGTTCGGTCTGTAGGATACGGTATCCTCGTCGTATTCGTACTCGTCCTTATCGAGCGTTACTACCGCGCCGTCTGCGTCGTAGGTAAACGCCTCGAAGGAATATACGTTTATTCCCCTATGTTCTGAGTGGTCGCTTTCGGTGCATTCGGGACCTTCGTAAATTGCGGTAGAGAAGAATGTCTGCCCTTTTTCGTTCATCCAGAGTCTTTCGTCGATTTCAAAGGAAACACTGTCCTGCCCGCTTATCTTAACGGTGTTTTCGCCGTCCTTTACGGATAGAACGTAATTTTTACCTTCTCCTTTTTCGATTACGAGGGTGAATGCCTTATTCACGTAGCCGTCTATAAACACGGGACCCGCTACGGAAGTGAGCGCCTTGTTTTCTACCTTGAATATCTGAAGTTGAGCGCAGTTGGGAACTTCCGTTTTGGAAACGTTTATCACGTTGATGTAATATCCGTCGGCGCCCATAAACTGCGGAAAGGAATGATCGCTTTCCGCCGCGGCGGGAGTAGCGCCGAAGGAATAGGTGAGCCAGGCGTCAACGCCGTCGCCGCCGACTTCCGCAGACTGATTCGAATATTCTTTGAAGGAAGTATCCATAACTACTTTTCTGCCGTTAAGCGGAACGAGCATACCGGCGTAAGCGCAGGTGAAAGCGCCGCCGCCGTACTGTTCGTCAACGTCGCCGACGCAATCGTAATAGTCGATGAAATCGAATTTGTTGGGAACGTAAGTTTTTGCGGAGAGTCCGGTGCTGTCTATAACGTAAGGAACTTCCGGCTCTTCGGGTTCTTCGGTCGCGTTGAGATCTGCGGCTACCGCCCCCGTAAATGTAGCGTGCCCGAGTTGGAACCAGTCGTACCAGAAGCCCTGCCCGGCGGCGGAACTTCCGAACCAGAGTTTGACGTAATAAACGTCGGAAGGCGTTTCGCCAAGGTGCGGAGTGAAGTTATAGTCGAGGTTGTAACATTCCGTAGACTCGGGCAGGATAACTTCCTCGATGGGATCGCCGAACGTACCATCCGCGGAAATATACGGCTTGAAACTGACGGTGTTCGGGGATACCCCCGCCGCCTTTCCGAAACTGCCAAGTCTGTTTCCCACCATCGCCACGGTGAGGGAAGTTATATTTTCCCCTTCGGGAGCGGCGAGTTTGTAAACGAGCCAGGCGCCGTTTGCGGCGGCGTCGTAAGTTGCGTCCACAACGAGCGTCAACTGTCCGCCTTCCTGCTTAAAACCCTTGTTTTCAACGGTTTTCGCAGCCCATTCGGTGTCTTCCGTATAGTCGAACTTAACGGAAGGAACGTCGTCGGCAAAAGCGTTTACCGCAAACACGCCGAGCGTGGCGGCGAGGCAAAGCGCCAATGCAAGACAAATTAACTTTTTGAACTTTTTCATTTTATTTTTCCTCCTCGGTTCTTTCCGAACCATTTTTTTTGGACGTTCACGGAAAGATATTCAAAATAACTCCCGCGCTTATATTGTATAACTTTCCCGAAAGAATTTATATATTTATTTGGTCAAACTACGCTCTGTTTTGGGCGAGTTTCGCAGTTTTTCGTCTAACGCGAGGACGCTTTCTATAAAATATCCGATGAAGGCCTCGGCGTCCACCCTGCTCGCAACGAGCATATCTTCCCGCCCTTCTTCTCTCCAATTGAAGTCGCGCAGGTTCACGCACTTCCCGCGGGAATACCTGCCTTCCGTTTCCACCTTGAGGTTGCCCTTTTCAAACGTCAGAAATTCGCAATCCCACGCGGCGGAGAGCGCGAGCGGATCGTGCAATATCATTCCGTTGTTCCAAAGCCCGTTCATCTTCATTACCGTCTTTACAAGGTCGCTCTCGCAAGAGAGAAGTTTTTCCGTCTGCTCCTCGTTGAGTTTGCATCTGAACGTTACGTCCAGCCCGACAATCATTTTCGGTATATCCGAAGAAAACACTATATCCGCCGCCTCCGGATCGCACGACACGTTGAACTCGTTCAGGTTCAGTTTTTCGGCGGTTCCCATTATGCACAGCCGTTTTATCTTCTTTGCGGAATCCGGATAACGTTTTATAAGCAAGGCGATATCGGTAAGCGCGCCTATCGTGACTACGATGAGATCCCCCTCTCTTTCTATTGCGTTTTTAAGCGCCGCTATCGCGTCGCCGCTCTCGACATCCACCCCCCCGAAAACGCTCTTTACGTACGTTTTAGGCGGTTTATTCAAGTTTACGGCGTCGTGAAACACCTCTTCGTTATTAAGCGGCTTCCCTACGCCCGCATATACGGGCACGTTTGGTTTCCCGCCGAGGGTAAGCAACTTCTTCGCTATCTCGGCGCGCAGATATGTGTTTTCGAACACCGTACTTACGCCTACGATTTCCAAGTCCTTTACCGACATAGCGAGAAGCAGAGCGAGCGAATCGTCAATATCTCCGCCTATATCGGTATCTATCCAAATTTTCATGATAACTCCTGTTACATTTTTATCGACGAGGCGATAAGCCCTTGTATATAAAATCTGTTTCCGAACAGAAATACGAACAATAACGGTATCGAAGCGATCAGATAACCCGAATACGTTACGGGCATATTCTGCGAATACATATTGCGGAATTCCACTATAAGCCCCGCCGAAACGGTGAGTTTGGAATAGTTGGTGGAAATGACCGTCATCGGCCAAAGATAATCGTTCCACAATCCGTTTATCTGCATTATCGCCTGCGTTATAAGTATCGGCACGCACAGCGGCACGGCGATGTTTATAAAAATCTGAAACTCGCTCGCCCCGTCTATCTCTGCGGCGTTGAAAAGGTCTTTCGGCAACGCCTTGAAAAACATCGACAGCAGGAACACCGCCCCTACCGGCTGCATTGTAAGTTGCGGCAACAACACCGCTATAAGTTTATCGTTAAGGTTCAGCCTTCTGTACAGAAGGAATTGCGGCACGAGCGTAAGAACGCCCGGTATCATCATAAGGCACAGTACCATCGTGAAGAACAGCGACCGCCCGGGGAAATTCATCTTTGCGAAAGCGTACGACGCGAGCGCCGCTATCGCGAGCGAACCTGTTATGCCGAAAACCGCCACCGCAAGCGTGTTGTACGTATATCCGCCGACTTTGCCGAAAGCCGTGGCGAGGTTTGATAGTTTCAGCGGCAACGTAGGGTAAAACTTGCTTATATCGTATTCCGTCGTAGTCTTGAAGGCGCACCATACCGACATTACGAGCGGATAGACCATGCACACGAGCAAAAACGCCATCGTAAGATGAAGAAATACCTGCCCGAAACGCGCTCTTTTCACTTTGACGCGGGTAATTCTTTTCATATCATTCCTCCCCCGCGCGGGCGAACGGCCCGTAACGCATAAGCCTGAACGCAACAACGGTTATCGCGAAGATCACCCCGAAAAGGAAAGTTCCTATCGCGCAGGCGTAACCGTATCTGCCGGACGTAAACGCCAGCCTGTACATATACCAACCGGGAACGTAAGTGGAATACCCCGGCCCGCCGTTGGTGAGTATTATCTGTATGCCGTAATCCTGTAACAATCCGATCAGTCCGAAGATGAAAAAGTATCTTATCTGACCGAGAAGGAGCGGAAAATCTATCCTGAATATCCTGCGCCAGGTACCGCACCCGTCGAGTTTCGCCGCCTCCATCACTTCTCCCGAAACGGCGTTAAGGCCTGAAATATAAATAAGTATGCTCGTGCCGTTCGTCCAGGGGAAGCCGAGGATTATCACGGTAGAGATGACCCAGTCGGGATCGTTGAGAAAATCCACCACGGCGTCTTTCGGCAATATATGCAGAAATTGAAGAAGTTTTGCGTATAACCCCGTGGAAGGCTCGAATATGTTCTGCCAGATAAGCATTCCCACTACGCCCGGCGCTATCATCGGAACAAGTACCGCCACGCGGTAAAAGGACTGCATTTTGCGGCTCCTCGCGTTGAATATAAGTTCCGCGAAAAGAAGCGGCATAAAAACGCCTATAAACAGCCGCGGCGCGAGAAGAATCATCATGGTCGGAATGGAATCGAGGAATATTTTATCCTTGAAAAGTTCCGCGTAGTTGCCGGCGCCTATAAAGAGCCGTTCTCCGGTTCCGTCCCACTTGAAAAGCGACGTTATTATTCCGCTTGCCGCGGGATAGTAGCAAAAGCCGAGGGTACCTATCATAAGCGGAAGTATGAACAGATACGCATACCTGTTTTTTATCACGCGGAAAATAAATCTCTTGTTTTTCATTCCTCTCCGCTCCTTATCTCAAGCCCCTGCCAGTCCTCGGTGAGCCCCGCCTCGTCCGGTTTTACCGCCTTCATGGTGTATTCGCCCGTCGCAGGTATCATAAATATTTTGGAATTGCTTTCGTCCTGAAACTTAAAAGTCACGTCCTCGAGGGGAGAGACCTTTTCGTTTACATACAGGTACGGATAATACACGAAGGTTATATATCCGTTTTCGTCGGTTACAAGCCTCGACGACGGAAGAGATCCGTTTGACGCCACAACGTAAACGGTGTGCCCCTCGACAGGCGCTCCTCCCCGCGAAAGTTTTACCCTTATCTTCACGGAAGAAGTTCCGTCCGCCACTATCTCTTCGGCGGATGCGGCTATCACCTCGAAACGGTAACCGCGGGCTATGATGAAATCGACTATATACGCCGCCGCAGATAAGAGAATCATCGCCGCGGCGGAAATTATTATCGCGAGAGTTTTCTTCTTCATTCTGCCCCCCTTACGCCCTTATATCCCAGCCGGAATAGTCTATATTCATATTGCCGAGGAATGAACGGGCGCCTGCGGATTGAATGGAATCCGCTTCCGAATAAAACGCCTCGTCGCTTATCGCGCCGTTCACCCACCTCTCGAAAGTGCGGTTGAGCCTGTCGCCGTACTCGTCGGTAAATCCCGCGGGCCAACTGCATTTCGGAAGTATGGGGAATTTGTTTTTTATGAATTCGTCTATAAGATTAGAGTGAGAAGTTCCCTTCACCGCCCCGAGAACGCCGCCGTTTTCCACGCAGATAAGCGAAATGTTTTCGGGCTTGGTAAGGTATTTCAGAAAGCGGAGAGCCGCGTTCAACACTTCGGGCTTCCCTTCAACGGCTGCCTTCATTATATTTAACGAAAGATCCGCGCCGGGTTCGAACGGCCCGTCCGAAAATTCCGTTTCTTTAAGATACTCCGACGTATCCGACGAGACGAGCGGAGCCACGAAAACGCCGTAATCGAAATCTCTCACCACGTTTGAATTTTCGTTCGGAAGCGCCCATAACCCTTCTTCCCTTATGCCGACGGTTCCGTTGAGCCATTGCGAGTTATAGTCTATCGACGCCCAACCCGTTTTAAGCATTTCTTTATAATAATATTTAAGGTTTCCGTACATTTCCCGCGCGAGCGCGGAATTTACGCCGTTAGGAGAAAATTCCCCCTCGAGCGTAGCCCTCGCTTGTTCGGCGACGGTAACCGTTCCGTTTCCGTCGTAATCGAGGCGGTCGAATATCGCGCCCGAATAGGATGGCGACATTACGCTTTGAAAAACCCATGCATCGAACGTTGTGGTGGTATCGAAGTAAAGCCAGGGAGCAACGCCCACGTATCCGTTTTCTTCAAGTTTCTTCGCGGCGGTCACGAATTGCCCCCAGGTTACAGGCACTTGGTCTATCCCCGCCCTCGCAAACGCGCGCTTATTGTAAAAATAACCCGTTGACGCCCCCGGAAAAACCGTTATAGGCACGGCGACGGTGCGGTCCAGAGCGTCTTTCGTAGCCCCGGACTTCCACAGATAATCCCTGAAAACTTTGCGCCAGGTATCATACCCGCCGTACGGCCAGGAACCTTCCTCGTCCAGATATTCGTCGAGCGGAAGATACCAATTTCTGTCCTGATACCTCGTCCCCCAACTGAACGCTATCGCGGGAACGGTACCGCCCGCTATCTGAGTGGTCATCCACTGCGCGACTTCCGCATCCATTCCGCCTACGGGTTTGGTCCTCGCCCACACTATCTCAACATCAGGGTTTTCGTCCATAAACGCCTCGGCTATATAATAAGTGGAATTGAACACTTCGGGATCTTCCGCCGTGGGCGTTCTCGAGGTGGAAGGCATATAACCGTGCATATCGACCACGAGTCTTATCCTGTCGGTATTTCCCGCGTTGCCGAAATACGGTATAAGCCCGAGGGCTACCACCGCCGCTGCGAGCAAAGCCGTAACGATCTTTTTCAATGTGGCGATACCGCATGACATACGATGTTTCCTTCCTCCTTTCTTTTCTCTACGATACAAGTTTAACACCGCGCGGAAAAATATTCTATTTTTATTTGGCTAATCAATGCTGATTTTTGGCTAAAAAATTCAAACTGCTTTCCAAAAATGAAACTTTTGGGTTTTGTTTGCCCTGTTTTGGCTAATTATTTTATATTTCCTTGCCAAAACTTCAAATTGCTGTTAAAATAAAAATAAGGTGAAAAATGTATAACACGAATATCAATTTCTATTTTACCCGGCAGGATTCTCCGGAATACGTCGTTTCGATGCACAACCACAAGTGTTACGAACTCGTATATTATTTTTCCGGAAGCGGGTATTGCAAAATAGGGAAAACCGATTATAATTACGATGAAAACACTTACGTTATAATTCCGCCCAAGGCGTACCATAACGACGTGCACGCCACCCCGTGCAACATTCTCTGCATAGGCTTCAACGTTAACGAGGCGACGTTGCCCACCGGTAGTTTCAAGGACGTTACGCAAAACATTTCACGCTATGTTAAAATTATAATAGAGGAATTTACCGAACGGAAAAAAGATTATCTCTCCGCGGCGAACAGTTGCCTTAATAATATAATAATCGAAATTCTCCGCGAGAATACCGAAACGGTCGGGTTCTCTTCCTACTCCAACGCCCTCGAAAACTTTATAGAATACGTGAACGAAAATTACCTTACTTCCATCTCGCCCGAACTTATCGCCGGCATCACGAATTATTCTTACGACCGTTTCCGCCACATTTTCAAACACGCGCTCGGCGTTTCGCCTAAACAGTACGTTCTGAACAAACGTATAGAACATTCAAAAAAACTATTATCGTCAACAAGCCTTTCGGTAACGGAAATAGCCTATCAATGCGGGTTCGGCTCGTCGTCGCTTTTCACTAAACATTTCAGAAACAACACGGGCATCACGCCGCAAAGTTACAGAAAGCAGATGTATTCCGCAACCATCTTTTCGGCCGAACAATCCGATTACGATCAACGTTGAAACTTTGTTCAGATAGCGAAAGTCCCGCAAAACGCGTGTTTTACGGGACTTTCGCCTTTTACGAACTTATTCGGCTTCGTTTTTTTATTTATATAATTGCTTTTATTTTAATTATTTATCATTCTACTCAAAAACAAATAGCGCAAAAAACAAAAAGTAAAACACCTAAAAAAATAATTTTCTTATTCATAAACTAAAAGATCCTCCTTCAATCTCAAAACTTTCCATGTT
>JAFTDZ010000048.1 GCA_017453885.1 Clostridia bacterium | reverse complement strand
GGCAAACTTCTCGGAATAAGCGGAGAAACGGTTGCCGAAGGGCTTGAACGTTTCAAAGGTATAAAGCGTCGGTTTGAAAAGACGGGATACATAAACGGGGCGGAAGTCGTATGCGATTACGCACATCACCCAACCGAACTTTCCGCGGCGATAAAGACTATGAACGAAATAAAAAAAGGGCGGGTAATAACGGTTTTTCAGCCGCACACTTACTCGAGGACGAAGGCGCTTGCGGAAGAATTCGCCAAGGCGCTCGGCGCCGCGGAAAACCTTGTGATCTTCAGAACGTACGCCGCCCGCGAGGAATACGACGAGGCGGGTAGCGCCGAAACCCTGTTCAGGCGCTTAAGCGACGCGAAATACTATTTTTCCGAAGAATCGGAGTTAAAAAAATACCTGTGCAAAGAGGCGAAAGAAGGGGATACCGTTCTCGTTCTCGGCGCAGGCGATATATACGATATAGTAAAAGGGTTCAGTTCATCATATCGATAACGCAGTTATAAATCTCCTGTTCGTCCTTCAGTTTGTCGTCGCCGGATTTGAAGACCTTCGGTACGTCGGAGAAGTTAGCGGACAGCAAATTGAAATTTTTGAGGTTTATTGCCTTGTTCGCGATAAGGTTGATGCTTGCCTCGGCATTGCCGTAACCGTTGGTTATACAGTAGAAACGAAGTTGCTTCTGCATTGCCTGCGTGAAGTTTACGCGGATATTGGAGTAGTTGAAACCTACGAAAGCGACCGTCGCGTTTGCCCTTGAAAGTTTCAGCGCGGCTTCGGTGTTTATCCCGCAGGAAGTAACGTAAACGACTTTCGAGGTCATTCTCGCTCCCGTCAGTTCGGAAACTTCTCTCTCTAACTTGCCGTCCGCTTTAAGCGTGTAATAAATGCCGGAGCGTTTTGCTATTTCAAGGTTCGTGTCGTTATCGTCTATGATGATGGGAACGGCCTGATAATATATAATAAGTTGCGCGATAATATTGCCTACCACGTTGCCGCCTATTATAGCGACGTGGTCGCCCTTCTGTATTTTTAATTTGTCTATTACGGAGATGGCAAGCGAAATATATTCTATAAAGAGCGCGTCCTTATCGGAAACGCTTTCGGGCAGAGGGTAAACGCTCTCAAACGGCACCACGGCGAAATCCTTCATAAACCCCTCGGCGTTGATGCCCGCTATGTTCAACCGAGAACAGTCTTTCGGTTGACCTATAGTGCAGGAATAGCATTGTTTGCAGTTTGATATGGGGTCGAGATACACTCTTTCGTTTTTGGCGTATCCGTTAGTCGATTCTTCCGCCTCTACTATAACGCCAACGGCGAAACGGCAGGGGATAAGGGGGTATGCGGGTTTATCGTCTCCGTTATACAGGGTAATATCGTCTTTCGATAGCATCGCCTTGGTCGTTTTGACCTTTACTTCGCGGTCGAGCGAGGGCGATTCGCTTCGTTTTATCTGGCTTATTTCGTTCGCGTCGGTAATCTGCCAAGCCTTCATAAATCATTCCTCTTAAAAAATTATATATATACTTTTATGATTATAAACTAATTTTCGTTTTTTTGCAAGTGATTTATACTTTGAAAAAATTTAATAAATTGTTATTATCGCTTAAAATCAGTTGACTTGAAACGAGAAATATAATATAATAACATAGCAAATAACGATAGTGAGGTGAGAGTTATGAAACCTGACATCCATCCTAAATATAAGATTGTTACGGTTCAATGCGCCTGTGGGGAAACTTTCCAGACGGGCACCACAAAGAACGTCGACGTTATTAAAGTGGATATCTGCAGCAAATGCCATCCGTATTTCACGGGTAAGCAGAAGTTGGTCGATACCGGCGGTCGCGTCGATAAATTTAAGAAGAGATACGGAATTTAACATCGGAATATTGTTAATAGGTAACTCGGGGGCTCTAAGTATTTTTGCTTGGAGCCATTTTATTAAATTTTGCTTATCATGAAAAATAAAAACAACAAAAAACGCACTTCGATAGGCGGTCAGGCTGTTCTGGAAGGCGTTATGATGAGGGGCGCTACGTCTATGGCTACGGCAGTTCGCGATGAGGACGGGATCATCCGGCTCGAAGCGTTACGCGTCACACCGCTCACCAAAAAGAACAAGTTTTTCGGTCTGCCTATAGTCCGCGGGGTGATCAGTTTCTTTTCGTCGCTCGTCGGCGGAATGAAAACGATGATGCGTTCCGCGGAAGTTTACGGTGAAAGCGAACCCACCAAGTTTGAAAAATGGATGGCGGAAAAACTCAAAGTGAACCTTATGAGCGTTATAATAGGCATATCCGTCCTTTTGGGCGTTGCCCTCGCTATAGGGTTGTTTATGATTCTGCCTACGTTTATCACGGGGTTGTTTTTTAAGCAATCCGAGCATCCGGTATGGTACGCCGTGATAGAGGGGGCGCTGAAGATACTTATTTTCATATCCTATATTGCGCTCACTTCTTTGCTAAAGGACATAAGAAGGACGTATATGTATCACGGAGCGGAACATAAAACCATTTCGTGTTACGAAAGCGGAATGGAACTCACCGTGGAAAACGTGAAAAAATGCACGAGAGTTCACAACCGTTGCGGCACGACTTTTACTTTTTTCGTGCTTATGATAAGCATTATCGTTCTCGTGGCGTTCAACGCGCTGTTCCCGAACCTTTTTGCAAACGACGGTTTTATCGGTAAACTTATTCGCGTGCTGATAAAAATCGCCCTTCTGCCGCTCGTCGCGGGGCTTTCTTACGAACTATTGAAAGGTCTTGCGAGAACGGATTTCTGGCTCGTTTATCCGCTTAAATTGCCTGGTCTTTTACTGCAACGACTTACCACGCGCGAGCCGGACGACGGCATGATGGAAGTTGCCATTACGGCTTTCAATAAAGTGCTTTCCATGGACGCCGATCCCGAAGAACCCGAATGTAAATTCGTCACAGCGAGGAAACTTGCGGAAGTCCTTGCCGAAACCAAAAAAACCTTTGCCGACAACGGGATAGACGACAGCGACGCGGAGTGGTTGGTTTCCATCGCGACCGGAATAAAGCGTTCCGAACTCGGAACCGACAGGACGGTTT
>JAFTDZ010000047.1 GCA_017453885.1 Clostridia bacterium | reverse complement strand
TGCACGTTTACCTGAAGGCGAAAGCGCGGCTCGACGACACGAGCAGAACCGTTTCGCCCCAAACGTTATCAACGAGTTATTCCGTGCCGGACAACGTTCTGAAAGATCTGGAAACGAAGATAGAAAGTGAACTGACGGAAATTTTTTACAAGTGCAAAGACCTCGGCTGCGACGCATTCCGCGTGCGGGAGAGGCTTTACCGAACGCAGAACGATTACTTCGAGGGATATAAAAACACGGCCCTTAAAGAAGCCGCGGTAAAAGTTGAAGTGACGGCGGAAAGTTACAAGTAAAACCGTTCGGGTTTAAGGCGCCTACCTTATGCCGCCGGCGTCTGAAGCGGGAACGCCCGCGTTTTTCATGCCGCGGGCAGACACGGTAACGCGAAGGTTTATAGCCCCGTCGGACGAGTAAATATCCACCTTCGGTTTGGTAAGCAAATCGAAATAACCCCCTAAAACGCAGGTTAAATCGTATTTCAACATTTTTTCAACGTCGGCGGACACGTTCTTGCGGTCGCCTTCTATTACCGATTTTATGCGAGCGAGATCGCAACTTGCAGTTGTGCTTTTCATAAGTTCGGCGCACCTCGTAAATATTATAATATGCTTTTCAGTTTCCTTCTGATACTGCCGA
This sequence comes from Clostridia bacterium, assembly GCA_017453885.1. GTDB lineage: Bacteria > Bacillota > Clostridia > Christensenellales > Borkfalkiaceae > RGIG3732. Next base: position 1,415 of record JAFTDZ010000047.1, on the reverse strand, counting down.
AAAAACCCGTGTAGGCGCTTTGGCAATCGAAGATCTTACAGCGGTTTTTCAGAACGTTGCCCGCGAGGACGGAAAAGGCGCGGGCGCACCGGCCCCTGCCGAGCGACAAGCCGGAAGTTATTTTATCGTCTTCCGGAATTACGCCGACGAGTTTGACTTTTAGAAGGGAGGCTATTTCCTGCGGGGTGAGTATTTCGCCCGCCGCGGCAAGATCGCCGCGCATGCGGTTCACCACAACGCCCACGTTGCACGGGCGGTTTTCAAAGATAAGATTTATGGTTTTATCCGCGTCGCGTATGCTGGAAACGTGCGGATTTATCACTACGAGCGCCTCTTCCGAACAAGCCACGGCGCGGCGAAACCCTTCGCCTATGCCGGCGGGGCAATCGAGCAGAACGAAATCGAACAAACTGCCGAGGTCGCCGACGACTGCCCGAACGGCGTTCGTTTCCGGCTCCTTGCGGTTCTTGCCGAAACACGCCGGCAGAACGAACAGGTTTTTATGCCACGGGCTCTGCACGAGCGCCTGCTTTGCCCGGCACCGCCCTTCGGCGCAGTCGAAAAGATCGTAGGCGATCTTGCCCTCTATGCCCATGGCTACGTCTAAATTATTGAGGCCGAGGTCGCCGTCCACCGCCACCACCCTCTCCCCGCACGAGGCGAGCGCGTAAGCGAGGTTTGCGGTCACGGTGGTCTTTCCCACTCCGCCCTTGCCGGAAGTTATAACTATTTTTCTGCCCATTTCGCTCCTTTGGTAAGGAATATTATACCTCGCGAAATTTGTCGAAAAACGGGAAATTATATCGGATAATGTGAGAAAAAGGGGGTTTTGCCTCGCTGTGCGAGGAATGAATCGCCTCTTGCGACGCGTGAATTGTTTGCGGACGAAATATATCAAAAAATCAGGTCAAACGAAAAAGATCTCCGCGGGCGGAGATCCTTGTATAAATTGCGATAAGATTTTTATTTGCGGTAAATAACGGAGAGCCATTCCTCTTTGATTTCGCCGAGTTTGGTAGTGCAGGAAACGCGTTTAATGCGTGAAAAACCGCACTTTTCCTGCACGCGCTGCGAGCGGACGTTGCCCTCGAAGTAGCCGCAAACGAGCGCTTCGTAGCCGAGAGAATCGAACAGGTGACCGATAACGGCGGCAAGCGCCTCCGGCATAAGCCCCATGCCCCAGAAGTTTTTGGATAGAGCAAAACCTATTTCGACCGCCTTGAGAGAGGCAAGTTGCGGCAATTCGGCTTCGCTATAACCGTGAAAGCCGAGCGAACCTATAACTTTGCCGCAACTTGCCTCTCTCAAGGCGGTCGAAATAGGTTTTGCCCTCTCCAAAAACTTCTGGGGCATGGGGCTTATGCCGGAAGCGCTCGCCGCCGTTATCGGTCACCTGTTCGATTCTCTCGGCTACG
>JAFTDZ010000046.1 GCA_017453885.1 Clostridia bacterium | reverse complement strand
CGTTCCGAAGCCGAATTTATCCGCTTTGCTTATATCCCAACCCAGCGTATCGCAAAATTTTTCGTAAACAGTTCTCGAATCCGTTCCGTAAACTTTGCCGCAAACTATGGCGGGCAGATCGGCGCGCGCGGGTTTTTCCTCTGTTTTATATAAGGTGATTTTTTCGTTTAATTTGTTTTCAAAAAAGTCGTCTTTGACTGTGAATACCTGACCGCAATGCGGGCATTTTACCTCTTTGAAAAATATTTTCATTGTCCGCCGTCCGTAAAAAAAGTGCGCCAACCGGAGTTGACGCACAAAACGCAGACTCCGTTTGTCGCTCAACAAACATGAAACAGGTTATACCATTATAGTCAATATAGTTGGAATCTGCATTTATCAAATTCAACTACATTGGCTAAAAAAGGTATAATTACCCTAAAAGAAAAAATACCCTGTTTCATTTCTTAATTTTGTTGAGCATCTTAAGTATAGCATACTATTTTCTTTTTTGCAACCTTTTTTTATAGAAAGGCGTGAAAAACGGTTGACAAACAAAATCATACGGTATATATTATTTGTATAACTTTTCATACTTTTCATACCAAATTATAAAAAACCGCGTAAAACGCGGAAAAACAAGGAGAGAGTTATGCAGAGCGAAAAGGGAAAATATATTTTCGGCGTGTGCAAAGTGGGGGAGAAAGGTCAGATAGTTATCCCCAAAGAGGCGAGGGACGTTTTCAATATAAAACCCGGCGACAGCCTTCTGCTCCTCGGCGACGAGAAGAAGGGGCTTGCGATTGTAAAAACGGAAGTTTTTCAGAGCGTGGCGGTGGAAATATTCGAGGACGGCAATAAAAAATGAACGCTGTATTTACCGAAAAATTAGTTAAAAAATACGGAAATACCGTCGCCGTGAACGGGCTTGACCTGAAAATAGAGCAAGGCGAATTATATTCCCTTCTCGGCGTGAACGGCGCGGGCAAATCCACCACAATAAAAATACTTTCCGCGCTCGTCCGCCCGGACGGGGGCAAGGCGGAAATATTCGGCAAGGACGTTGTGAAGAACGCCGCCGAAGTAAAGGGGATGCTGAACGTTTCCCCGCAGGAGTCGGCTGTGGCGGCAAACCTTACCGTTTGGGAAAATCTCGCCTTTATCGCGCAAATTTACGGGTTTTCAAAGGCGCAGGCAAAGGAAAAGGCTGAAAAAACGATAGAGGAATTTTCCCTTGAAGAAGTGCGGAACAAGAGGGCGAAAACCTTGTCCGGCGGGTACGCGCGCAGGCTTTCCATAGCGATGGCGCTCATCAGCGAGCCGAAACTTTTGTTTCTCGACGAGCCTACTCTGGGGCTTGACGTGATAGCCCGTTCGGCATTATGGAAGATAATAGAGGGGCTTAAGGGGAAGATGACCATACTTCTCACCACGCATTATATGGAGGAAGCGGAAGAACTTTCCGACCGCATAGGCGTTATGGTAAAAGGTTCGCTCGCCGCGGAAGGCACCGCGCGCGAACTTACGGAAAAGTGTTTCGCAAAGGACTTTACCGAAGCCTTCATCAAAATATCGCAAGGCGATTTTTGTGAGAAAAAGGCGGCTTTTGCCGAAAAGGAGAGCGAATGAAAAGTATTATTTTTGCCAAGAGGAACTTCACGGAGATACTGCGCGATCCGATAAGTTATATATTCGGCGCGGGCTTCCCGATAGTAATGCTGATAATTATGTCGATAATAAACGGCAGCATCCCTGAAGAGGCGGGCGTAACGATATATAATATAGAAAACCTCTCCTGCGGGATAGCCGTGTTCTCGCTCACGTTCAATATGCTGTGCGCCGCCCTGCTCGTATCGAAAGACAGGACGGGCGCGTTTTTGCAAAGGCTGTATTCTTCGCCCATGCGCCCCGCGGATTTTATAGCGGGTTACGCCCTGCCGCTTTTCGCCGTGGCGATAATACAGATAGCCGTAACCTTCCTTTCCTCGGGCGTTATAGCGTTGATAACGGGCGAAACTTTGAGTTTCGGCGGGGTAATGCTCGCCGTCCTTTGCCTTTTGCCCGCGGCGGTAACTTTCGTTTCGCTCGGCATAGCGTTCGGATTTTTATTGAACGAAAAGGCGGCGCCGCCCGCGTGTTCCATACTTATAAGCGCGGCGGGGCTTCTCGGCGGGGTATGGTTCGATTGCAAGTCGGTAGGCGGCGGGTTCGAATTGTTCTGCCGCATACTTCCCTTCCTGAACGCTACGGACGCTCCCCGCGCGGCGCTTTCCGGAAGCGGAAACGTTATTCTTCCGCTAACGATAATATGCGTTTACGCGGTTTTCTCGTTCCTTTTTGCGGTAATTTCGTTTACCGTGAAACGAAGGACCTGAAAACATTAAAAAACAAAAAGCCCCGTTTATCACGCATAAACGGGGCTTTCGCATATTTTATGTTATTTGGTTTTGTGTATTTTGGAACGCTTGATTCCGTTCATTATTATCACTATTATGCCGAAGAACAGGTAGGCGTAATAGGAGAACAACCGCCAGATGAACATAGGCCAGAAACTTCCGAAAACTATATAGAAGGAACCTTCCGCCGCGCCCGCGTTGCCGGGGGTGGGAATGAAACTCGTAGCCGTGTGGATAAATACGGTCATCACCGTTATGTCTATATAATTTCCCACGCCGCCGTTGCAGGCGAGTATCACGAAGAAAGTCACCGACATTTCCGACAACTTTTCGAGAACGGAAAGTATATAACATAGTATCATCGTGCCTTTTGACCTTCCGATGAATATCACGCTGGAACGGTATTCGTTTATTGTGTCTATCGCTTTATGCGCGGTGTCCTCGGGACTTTTCACTATGCGCATCTTGCCGAGAAGCCTTATGAAGAACGAAACTATTTTAGTGGTTACGTTCGGCAGAAGCGAAAACAGCAGTAGCGTGAGAGGGATTATCATATTGAACGATATTCCCACGTAGGCGAAGACCTTGATCACCGTGGACTCAACTCTGTTCCCGAAAAATATTGCGGAGATAAGGCTCAACGTCAGAAAGCCGAACATTCCGAGAAAAAGTTGCGCTATCGGAACGGCTGTTGCGGTGCCCGCGGGTATTTTGTTTTTGGTCAGATAATATGCCTGAAACGGCTGCCCGCCTATTGCGAGGGGGGTTATATAATCGTAATATTTGCCGAGGATAACGCTCTTTAACACTATGCGGAATTTATATTTTCCGTAAGTAACGCGTATCATGCGGTACATTTTCAGCGTTTGAAAAAGGTAAACGCCGCAGAAACACGCGAAGGCGCACAGCAGATAATACCAGTATTTGCTTATGGAATTATACAGGTCGCCGAGGGTGGAATAATCGTGGTTTTCCCGCCCGAACTCCGCAAAGGCGGTTATCGCTATCACTATTACGTTAGCGAGCAAAAAAATAAGAAAGCCGAAAGTTCTCTTTTTTGTTTTCTTTTGCGGGGGAGTGTGCTTGTGCTGCAACTCGT
>JAFTDZ010000045.1 GCA_017453885.1 Clostridia bacterium | reverse complement strand
TAATGATTTATCATTTATAAAAAATATTTAAAAATAAAAAAGATGGCTGAAATCGTTGAAAAAAAGGGAAAAATATGATATAATATCATTATCAAAACAGGCTTGTTTTTTATTGAAATTTCATCATGCGAACTTCGTCCCGATGATAGTCGGGGAGATAAAGAGGTTTTTGAGGGGTAGCAACTCGCTGCGGGTTTCGAGAAGCATAAGGGATACCGCCTACCGTGTTCTGAAAACGCGCGAGAGCATAGAGGCGGAACACCGCGAGGCAAGCCCTGCGGAAATAGCCGCCCGAATGAACGTGGCGGAGAGGGAAGTGGTTTACGCGCTCGACGCGATCTCCGATCCCGTTTCGCTGTTCGATCCGGTATTCAACAAGGCGGGCGACACCCTTCTGCTTATGGACCAGATAGGCGACGAGAAGAACACCGAGGAAAACTGGACCGAACACGTCGCTCTCGCGTCGGCGCTCGATACGCTCGGCGAGAGAGAAAAGAGCATTCTGTTTTTGCGTTACTACGAAGGCAAGACGCAAACAGAGATATCCAAATCGGTGGGGCTGTCGCAGGCGCAGGTTTCACGCCTTGAAAAAAACGCGTTGAAAAGCGTTAAAAACTATATTTCCTGAACCGTACGCGGCGGGGCTTCCGAAAGATGCCCCGCCGCGGTGTTGTTTTACGGAACCTTTTTCGGTGGTTAAAATTTCTTTTTGGAAAAATCCGTGTTAAAATTTAACATAAATCAACCGAAAAACGATAAAAAGTTTCAAATTTCACAAAACGAACACTTTTTATCTTGTTAAAATAATTGATAATAATATTAAAGTATTGTATAATATTTATATAAGATAATCTTTAATAGAATCTACGCGGAATTTCAGGGGAAAACAAATGAACGAAAACGATCTGCCTATTTTTTTATTCCACCAAGGAACGAATTACCGAGCCTACGATTTGTTGGGCTCTCATTTCGGTGAAAAGAACGGTAAGCCGGGCGTATATTTCCGCGTGTGGGCGCCGAACGCTACTTCGGTTTCGGTCGTCGGCTCGTTCAATTACTGGAACACCACCAAGAACCCGATGGAACTTATAAGCGACAACGGGATCTTTGAAACTTTTATTCCCAAACTCAAGAAGTACGACAAGTATAAATACGCCGTAACTTCGAGGAGCGGAACGGTTTTCAAGGCGGATCCGTACGCATTTCACAGCGAAACGCCGAGCGGCACCGCTTCGGAAGTTTACTCGCTCGACGGGTTCGAGTGGTCCGACGGAGAATACTGCGCCGCGCGGAACTCCGCGAACGTTTATTCTCTGCCGATGAATATTTACGAAGTCCACCTCGGCTCCTGGAAGCACAACGAGGACGGAAGTTACCTTTCCTACCGTCAACTCGCCAAGGAACTCGTAAAATACGTAAAGGGAATGGGGTACACCCATATCGAACTTATGCCCGTGTCCGAATACCCGTTCGACGGAAGTTGGGGGTATCAGGTAACGGGCTATTATTCGGTAACTTCCCGCTACGGCACCCCGCACGATTTTATGTATTTCGTAAACGAATGTCACCGCCACGGAATAGGCGTGATAATCGACTGGGTACCCGCTCACTTCCCGAAGGACGAGCACGGCTTGTATGAATTCGACGGGCAGCCTCTCTATGAAAATCAAGGGTGGGATCGCATCGAACACAAGCGTTGGGGCACCCGCCGTTTCGATTACGGCAGGAACGAAGTTCAGAGTTTTCTTATTTCGAACGCCGTGTTTATGTTCGATAAATACCATATCGACGGGTTGCGCGTTGACGCGGTCGCTTCTATGCTCTATCTCGATTACGACAAGAAACCGGGCGAATGGCTTCCCAACCAGTACGGCAACAACAAGAACCTCGAGGCGATAGCCTTCTTGCGCAAACTCAACACCGTGGTTTTCGGCGCATATCCTTACGCGCTTATGATTGCGGAAGAATCCACAGCGTGGCCCATGGTAACAAAACCCGTTGACATGGGGGGGCTGGGCTTCAATTTCAAGTGGAATATGGGTTGGATGAACGACACGCTCACCTACTACCGTACCGACGCGTATTTCCGCAGCCACGAACACAACAAACTCACCTTTCCGATGATGTACGCGTTTTCGGAAAATTTCGTTTTGCCCATCTCTCACGACGAGGTGGTGCACGGAAAGGGTTCCCTTCTCGATAAATACCCCGGCTCTTACGATGATAAATTCGCAAACGTCCGCGCGTTTATGTGCTATATGATGTCGCACCCCGGCAAAAAACTTATCTTTATGGGCTCGGAATACGGGCAGTTCAAGGAGTGGGATTTCGGTTCGGAACTCGAATTTTTCATGCTTAAATTCGAAAAGCACAGATTGCTCAAAGATTTCTTCAAGGAGATAAACTTTTTATATAAAAACACCCCCGCGCTGTACGAGATAGAGGACGGGTGGAACGGCTTCGAGTGGATAGTTTCCGACGACAGGTATAACGACGTTATCGCCTATAAGCGTATGGACAGGGCGGGGAACGAAACGGTAATCGTAATAAACTTCGCGGGCGTAGAACACACAAACTACAGGCTCGGGCTGGACAGCGGCAAATACAAAGTAGTGTTGAATTCCGATATGCGCAAGTTCGGCGGTGAGGAAAAATTTACCAAAAGGGTGTTCAACACGGTCAAAAAGGGCGCGCACGGAAAAGATTATTCGATTATCGTCAGTCTGAATAAATTTTCCGGCTTATATTTGCAAAGAATAAAATAAGGGAAGTCCTTCGGGGCTTTCGGGAGGGAAAAAGAGTATATGTACAAAAAGAAGGAATGTGTGGCGATGCTCCTCGCGGGCGGTCAGGGCAGCAGGCTTTTCGCGCTCACTACGAGGATAGCCAAACCTGCCGTAACTTTCGGAGGAAAGTACAGGATAATAGATTTTCCGCTGTCGAACTGTATCAATTCGGGCATAGATACGGTGGGCGTTCTCACGCAGTATCAACCGCTCGTTCTCAACGAATACATAAGCAACGGTCAACCGTGGGATCTCGACAGGTCTTTCGGCGGCGTTCACATACTCTCGCCCTATCAGGCGAAGGGGCGTTCGGACTGGTATAAAGGTACGGCGAACGCCATTTACCAGAACCTTTACTTCATAAAGACGTACGATCCGGACTACGTTCTTATCCTCTCCGGCGACCATATATACAAGATGGATTATTCCATTATGCTCGATTTCCACAAGGAGAGCGGGGCGGACTGCACCATCGCGGCTATACGCGTCCCCTGGAAGGAAACTTCCCGCTTCGGCATAATAAACACCGCGGAAGGCGGCAGGATAACCGGTTTCGAAGAAAAGCCGAAAGAGGCTAAAAGCGACCTCGCGTCGATGGGCATCTATATCTTCAACTCCAAAAAACTTTACGCCTACCTCGAGAGCGACGACAGGGATAAGGACAGCAGTAACGATTTCGGCAAGAACATTCTCCCGAAGATGCTCGCCGCGGGCGAAAATATGTACGCGTACACCTTCGAGGGGTACTGGAAGGACGTCGGCACGGTCGATTCTCTGTTCGAGGCGAATATGGATCTTCTCGGCGAAACTCCCACGCTCGACCTTTCCGATGCGAGTTGGCGCATCCATTCGCGGAACCCTATCGCTCCGCCGCATTACACGGGTAAAAACGCCCGTATAAAAAACAGCATAGTATCGCTCGGGTGCGATATAGACGGAACGGTTGAAAACTCCGTCCTCTCGTCGAACGTTATCGTCGAAAAGGGTGCCGTAGTCAAAAACAGCATTATCATGAGCGGCGCCGTTATAAAGGCTGGCGCGGAGATAAATTATTCGATAGTTGACGAAAACGCCGTTATATGCGAGGGCGCGAAGGTAGGCGCCCCGAGGAAGAAGGGCGTTAAGATAGCGGTGGTCGGCAGAGGCTACCTTGTGGAGAGCGGCGCCGTTATAGGCGGCGGCGAAATACTCGATAATTCCGAGAAATAGGGGGGTAATTGCCATGGGCAACACGATGGGTATAATATTTTCAAACATTCACGACAGCGATATTCCCGAACTCACGCAGAGCAGAACGCTCGGTTCCATTCCGTTTTGCGGAAGGTATCGCCTCGTCGATTTCGCCCTTTCGAATATGGTCAATTCCGACATTACCAAGGTCGGTGTGATAACGAAAAGCAACTATCAATCGCTTATGGACCATATCGGAAGCGGCAAGGACTGGGACCTCGCCCGCAGGCACGGCGGCTTGCGCATCCTTCCGCCGTTCGGCGTGCAGGAGAACACATCCCTGTACAACACCCGCCTCGAGGCGTTGAAGAATATAATCGGCTTTATAGAAAAATCAAACGAGCAGTACGTCGTTATGACCGATTGCGACCTCGTGTGCAATATGGATTACGACAAGATCGTTCGCCAACATATCCGCCGCAATGCGGACGTAACTATGGTTTACGCCTGTGTGGACGCGAACGAAACGGCTTCTTCCAACAGCATGGTGCTTAAACTCGACGGGGACGAACGCGTTACGGATATTTCTTTCAATCCCCGCGTTCAGGGCAAAGCAAACCTGTTCGCCAACGTGTTCATTCTCAAAAGAAATCTTCTTTACAATCTCGTAAAGGACGCTATATCTCACAATAAACACCATTTCGCCGCGGATATAATAGCGCGCAACGTAGAATCTTTACGCATCTACGGGCACAAGCACGCGGGCTATTTCGCCAAGATAACTTCCCTTCAGAGTTATTACGACAAGAGTATGGAACTCTTATCCCGCGATAAGATGAACGAAGTGTTTATGAACAATAACGTTTACACCAAGGTGCGCGATTCCGCCCCTACTAAATACGGCGAACACGCCGCGGTGAAAAACTCGCTTATAGCCGACGGTTGCGCGATAGAGGGCGAAGTGGAAAACAGCATACTTTTCCGCGGCGTAAAGGTGGCGCGCGGCGCCGTGGTTAAAAACTCCATTTTAATGCAGGATACCATTATAGGCGATAAGGCATATATAAATTGTATAATCACCGATAAAAACGTGGTCGTCACCGACGGCAGGCATCTGTCCGGTTGTGAAACTAACCCGTTCTATATACGCAAAAACTCCAAACTTTGAGAAAACATTCATCTCAAATAACTGCGTTTCTGCTTTGGTCTCAAGACCTCGATGACCGAAAGGTCTATCTCGTCCTTTCGCCAAAGCGAGCCTTGTTCTTTGAGCGACTGTTTTCTCAAACGGAATTGAGAAGTAATTCGCTCCGTGATGCTGCGTTCCGCGTCGTTTGTCAGACATTCCCACGACCGAAAGGTCGCTCCATGCCTGAAAACGCCGCGCGCCTTGCTTGACGGTCGCGTTTCCACGACGTCATTCTGAACAGGCTCGCCTGTGAAGAATCTATATTCTTCAGCGGAGAAACTTAACAAACCCGAACGCATACTTCGTCATCTCGACCGAGCGTAGCGAGCGGAGAGATCCGGCCCATATCGCGTAAAAACGGTTTGTTTACCGCCGCATTGCAGCAAAGAAAAAGGGGCTCCCTAAAAGTTTTACGCAATAAAAATTTTCGGGAAAGAGGAGCGATCGGCTTGAACGCAGGAAGGTGAAAACCTGCAACCTTTCGCGTTAACGTTCGCAAAGCGAATATATCACGTTGCGAAAGCAACATATAACATTCCCGCAACCACAACGGGGTTTCCTTAAATGAAAAAACGCAACAAAGTTGCGATGAACAATAAAAAAGGAGATAACCATATGATAGAATCCGTAAAAATAAAAAAGAGCGTGATGTTCGTCGCGTCGGAGTGCAATCCGTTCTGCGGAACGGGCGGCCTTGCGGACGTTGCCGGGTCGCTTCCCGCGGCGTTGCAAGCCACTGGCGAGTACGACGTGCGCGTGGTGGTCCCGCTCTATTCTAAGGTGGAAGAAAAATACCGCAAAGCCTTCCGTTTCGTCGGCAATATAAACGTGCCGCTCGCTTGGCGCAACCAGTATTGCGGAGTGTTTTCCTTCGCGAAAGACGGGGTTATTTACTATTTTATAGACAACGAATACTACTTTAAGAGGGATAGGATCTACGGCGAATTCGACGACGGCGAACGCTTCGCGTTTTTCTCCAAAGCGGCGCTCGAAATAATGCCGTTTCTTGATTTTTACCCGTATGTTCTGCATTGTAACGACTGGCAGACTGCGCTCTCCGTAATATACCTCAAAACACTCTTTAACAACAGGAACAAATATCGTGACATAAAGGCGGTGTTCACCATTCACAACCTCGAGTATCAGGGCAAATTCGGTCACGAATGTTTGGGCGACCTTTTCGGCCTTCCCGAATACTGCCACACCATGCTCGATTTCGACGGGTGTATTAACCTCGTCAAGGGCGCAATGGAAGTTGCCGACAAGATAACCGCGGTAAGTCCGACCTACGCGAGGGAGATACTCGATCCTTTCTTCGCTCACGGGCTTGAGAGCGTAACCAACAGAAACGCCTATAAACTCACGGGAATATTGAACGGTATAGACGAAAATCTTTTCGATCCGAAAACCGACGATAAATTATT
>JAFTDZ010000044.1 GCA_017453885.1 Clostridia bacterium | reverse complement strand
TCTTCCCCGATGGCGTTGATCCCGTAAAGGTCGGTTTCGACCTTTCGGGCCTATGGTTCGGGATAAATTAAACAGGAGGTATATATGGCTCGTTCGGAAAAATCATTTTTCGAAAACGAATACGTTGTTCAACTGCTCGCAGCAATGAAAGAGCAGACTTTGTTATGCAACGAGATTCTGAAAGAAAAACGTGCCTCTAAACCTTCCGTTAAAGAAACTTCCGGACACGATGGCTCCTTGAAATTCACACAGAAGGAGATAAAATCAATGCCGTCACTCAAAGACTGTAAAATCCGCTTTCACAACAATATTTATGAAATTCGATACCGCAAGTACGGGTTCGATAAGTCGTTCGCTCACAAAAAACTGGATATCGCCAAAGAGAAAGCAAGAAAATTTCTTGCCACGGTTGACGAAAAGTTTTATGCGGTATCAAAAATAAAAACCGCTAATACACAAACGGTAACAAAAAGTGTAAACGCTGCAAAATATTGCGAAGACTGGCTGAAAAATGTTAAAGCACGAAAAGTTAAGCCCGTTTCATTCAAGGCGCTTTATAGCAGATTTACCACTCACCTGCAACCGGTTTTGAAGAAATATACCCTGAAAACTTTATCCGCACCCGTTCTTCAAAAGATTTTCGACAGCGTTTCAACAAAGAACGGTGAAGAAATACGTACTATCCTAAACGGCATGTTTGAATACGCCATCGCCAACGGACTTATAGATCGGTCCCCTATGTCAGTTGTAATCATACAGAAACACGAACGAATAAACGGTGAAAGACTTACACGCAAACAAGAAGAAAAATTACTGCAAACTATTAAAGGTTCGGAATATGAAACTGCAATCAAACTTTACTTATATACCGGCGCGAGACCTTCAGAACTCAAATCCATCAAATTTGACTGGAACAAAGGAACGTTTTCTTTGCAGAACTCAAAATTAAAATCCTATCAAAAAGAACAAACGAGGACACTTCCGATATTTTCCACCTTATTTGCTATAAAAGATGAAATATTGACCATTGATACAACAAAAATAAACTCTACGTATTTAGGGCGTTATTTCAATTCGCTCGGTTCGGGGTATCAGGTAAAAACATTACGACATACGTTTACGTCTAAATGTAAAGAACAAGGCGTTTTGCCGGAACTAGTCAACTACTGGACAGGTCATGCAATAGGTTCGGATACTTCGGCTAAAATCTATACTCACTTCGAAATGGAATTTCAAAAGAAAGAAGCAGAGAAAATTACATGGTGATGGGAAATTTGGGGAATTTTTATTCCCCAAAAATTCCCCGTTTTGGTGTTTTGAAAAGTGCCGTTTTTATGATTTGAGTTCAATAAAGCAAAAGAAAAAGCCGATACACACCGACTTTTATCAATTTTGGCGGAAGCGGTGGGATTCGAACCCACGAACCCTTGCGGGTTACTTGATTTCGAGTCAAGCCCGTTATGACCACTTCGATACGCTTCCCTATCAAACGTTAAATATTTTAACATATTTTTTCGGAAATGCAAAGCGTTTCCACGCGATTTACGAAAAATTGTGTAATTTTTATTTACGCAAACGTAAATGCGAGCGGCAAAAGTTGAGAAAGCGAATATATTTCGTATTCGTCAAGACTTTTGGCGAGGATGATTTCAAAATCGTCGGCATCGCAATATTCCGACAGTACCTGGCGGCAGGTTCCGCAAGGCGGGCAATAATCGGTAATTTCGTCGTCAACGTTACCCCCGACGATAGCGATTGCGGTAAAATCGGTTTCACCCTCGGAAAGCGCCTTGAAAATAGCGACGCGTTCCGCGCATACTGTGGCGGAATACGATCCGCATTCGATATTGCAACCGGTATAGACTTCGCCGCTCTTACATAAGACCGCCGCACCGACGGCAAAACCGGAATACGGACAAAGAGATCTCTCCCTTGCCTCAAAAGCGATTCTTATCAAGGAAACGTAATCAATTATCATTTTAACCCTATCCTTTTATAAAAACTCGTTCCCTCGCAGGGAAACGGCAGACCGAAAATTTCCGCTATCGTTGCGGCTATATCGGCAAAAGTGCTGCCCGTACCGAGGTTTACGCCGCTTTTCATCCTCTTTTCGTAATACAACATAGGAACGTATTCCCTGCTGTGATCCGTACTCGGAGTAGAAGGATCGCAACCGTGGTCAGCCGTTACGATAAGCGCATCGTCCTCGCGCATTCCGTCGATAAATTCCTTTAATTGCAGGTCGAATTCGGCGACGGCGGAAGCGTAACCGTCAACGTCGTTTCTGTGCCCGTAAACCGAATCGAAATCGACGAGATTGACAAAACACAAACCGTCAAAATCATTTTTCAGAAAAGAGCTCGTTTTGTTCATTCCGTCCGCATTTGATACGGTTTTATAAGTTTCCGTAATTCCGCAACCCGCGAATATATCGTTTATTTTGCCTATTCCTATAACGGAACGACCGCTTTCCTTCAGCGCGTCGAGAACGGTGGGAGCAAAAGGTTTGAGGGAAAAATCGTGCCGGTTCGGAGTACGGGTATAGTTCGGATACCTGCCGATAAACGGGCGCGCTATCACTCTGCCCACCCTGTATTTCTTATTGAGGATCTTCCTTGCCGTTTCGCAATATTTATATAAAGTTTCAACGGGAACGACTTCCTCGTGCGCGGCTATCTGAAAGACGCTGTCCGCAGAGGTGTAAACGATAAGGTCGCCCGTTTTTTCGTGCGCTTCGCCGTAATCCAAAATCACTTCCGTACCCGAATAAACTGCGTTACAGAGGACTTTTCTGCCCGTTTGCGCGGAAAATTCATCTATTATCTCCTGCGGAAAACCGTGCGGAAAAGTGTCGAACGGCTCGTGAGATATAACGCCGGCAATTTCCCAATGCCCGCTCGTGGTGTCCTTTGCCGCAGACCTTTCCGCAAGGCGGCAATACGCCGCCATCGGATCTTCGACGCCCGAAATAAAATCCACGCCGTCGATATTGAACAGCCCGAGTTTCTTAAGCGTTTCCGCCCTGAATTTGCCGGAAGAACAGCAGGCTTTAAGGGTGTTGCTCCCCTCGTCGCCGAAAAGGTTCGCGTCGGGAAGGGCGCCTACGCCGAAACTGTCCATCACTATAAGAAAAACTCTTTTCATGCGAGATCCAAAGCAAGTTTTATCATCGACGTAAACGATGTTTGCCTCTCTTGCGCCGAACAACTTTCGCCCGTGAAGGGGCAATCGGATATAGTGCAGATGCAAAGCGCGTTTTTACCGATGCGGGCGGCGTTCATATAAAGCGCCGCTGCTTCCATCTCTATGGCGAGTACGCCCATTTTACGCCAGGAAATAAGACTTTCGGCATCGTCATAAAAAGTATCGGACGAAAAGACGTTACCTACGCGGTATTTTATGCCACGCTCGGATGCGAGCGAAACCGCCTGCGACAAAAGATCGTACGACGCTATCGGAGCGAACGTGCCGGGAAGTTCGTACTGCCTTGCGTAAGCGGAGTTTGTGCAAGCGCCCATCGCGAGGACAATATCGCCTATCTTAAGACCGTCGGCAACGGCCCCCGCAGAGCCTATGCGGATAATGTTTTCGACGTTGTAGAAATTGAAAAGTTCATAAGAATATATGCCGATGGAAGGCATACCCATACCGGACGACATTACCGAAACTTTTTTCCCTTTATACTCTCCCGTATAACCCTGAACGCCGCGCACGTTGTTGACGAGTACGGCGCTGTCGAGAAAGTTATCTGCTACGAATTTTGCCCTTAAAGGATCGCCCGGCATAAGAACGGTTTTTGCGAAATCGTTTATTCCCGCCGTGTTGTGCGGAGTTGGTATATCTGACATAATTCCCGATAAAACCCCTTATATTATCTTTGATTTTTTAATTCTTTAACGAGCGGAACAAGGGCGCTTGCGCCGATCCGCGAGCAGCCGAGCGAAATGAATTTTTCAGCCGTTTCAAAACTTCTTATCCCGCCTGCCGCCTTTATCTTAACGCCTGCGCCGACGTGCTTTTTGAAAAGTATAACGTCCTCTTCCGTGGCGCCTGCCTTGGAAAAACCGGTGGAAGTTTTAATATAATCCGCCCCCGCTTCCGTGACGATTTTGCACATTGCGATCTTCTCCTCTTCCGAGAGAAGACAGGTTTCCACGATGACCTTCATTATCTTACCTTCGCACGCCTTACGTATCAGGTCGAGTTCGTTCCTGACGAAGGCGAAGTTCCCCTCTTTGACCTTGCCGATATTTATGACCGCGTCTATCTCGTCCGCTCCGTCTTTGACGGCCCGTTCGGTTTCAAAAACTTTGACGGCGGTTTCGTTATATCCGTTGGGAAAGCCTATTACAGTACAAATTTTTACCTGATCGCCTACGTAATCCGATGCGGCGTGAACGAAAGACGGCGGGATACAGGCCGACGCGGTGTGAAATTCGTATGCGTCGTCACAGACGCATTTTATATCCCGCCAGGTAGCGGAAGGAGATAGTAAGGTGTGATCGCAATAAGAAAGTATTTCCTCTGTTTTCATTTTATTACCGATTTATTTAACATTTTTTATTTTTTCTTTGAATGCGTCGGCTGCCGCTATCATTTCGTTGGCGTGCGCTACCGCTGCGGCGCTCGCTCCCGTACCGCCGACGAGCCGAGTTATTTCGCGCACTCTGTCGCCCTTCGATAAATTCCTTACGGTGGTTACGGTTTTTCCCTTTTCCTCGTGTTTTTCTATCAGCAATGAATTATCCGCCATACAGGCTATCTGCGGAAGATGCGTTATGGCTATTATCTGCTTATCGAGGGCGATCTTCGCGAATTTTTCGGCGACGACGGAAGCGATAACTCCGCTTATACCCGAATCGATCTCGTCGAATATAAAAGTCGAAATATCCTGCGCCTTCGCCGTCTGCGTTCTTACGGCGAGCATAAAACGGCTTATTTCGCCGCCGCTTATTATTTTGGCAAGCGGTTTAAGAGGTTCGCCGAGATTAGCGGAAAACATAAATTCAACGGAATCTACCCCGTCAGAAGTAAAAGTATCGCTTAAATTTTCAAATTCGGGAAAATCGGCGAATTTCACCTCGAAACGAGCCTTTCCCATACCGAGTTCTTTCAGTTCGTTTTCAACGTTGCGCGAAAATTCCTTCGCGGCGGCAACCCTTGCGGAATGAAGACGGCAAAAACCTTCGTAAACGGTCTTTTTGAGCGCCGCTTTTTCCTCGACCAACTTGCCGCTCAACTTGCCGAAATTTACAAGCCTGTCGTATTCCTCTCTGGCGCTTTCCAAAAAAGCGAGAATCTCCTTTATGTCCTTGCCGTATTTCTTCTTTAATCTCTTTATGGTTTCAAGGCGTTCTTCGGTCTTTTCCGCCTCGTCCTTATCGAAATCGAAAGAATCGAGGCAGGAACCTATGCTGTCGGCAATGTCTTCGAGTTCTATCGCCGCGCTGTCGAGCCGGGCGTAGAGTTTATCGTACTCGCCGTCGAGCGAGGAGATTTGCCCCATGGAATGATAAGCGGAACGAGCCGCGTCCGCAGCGCCGTTATCTTCGGAAATAGCGGCCCGCGCGGCATTCAATGCGTTGATTATCTTTTCCGCGTTGACGATCCTCTGCCTGCGCAGTATGACTTCTTCTTCCTCGCCGTCGTAAAGAGCGGCGTTTTCTATTTCGGTTATCTGAAATTTTAATATATCCTGCCGGATGGCGCGTTCGCTCTCGTTTCCGCCGAGGGAGCGGAGTTTGCCGTTCACCTCGTCGAATGCGGCGATAGCGGGAACAAGTTTTTCCTTTAACGGCGTTATTTTATCAATAAAATACCCGTCAAGAACGCCGAGTTGCTCTTCCTCTTTAAGCAGGGAAAAATGCTCGCTCTGCCCGTGTACGTCAACGAGATGCGAAGTTATTTGCTTAAGCATATTAGCCGTTACGCTCAAACCGTTTACCTTTATGCCGCCGCGGCCTTCAAGATTGTAACGGCGGGAAATTATAAGCGTGTCGTCGTCGATCTCAAGATCGGCGAGCAGTTTATGAACGGGATGATCTTCAGATAAAATAAAAGTTACGGAAGCCGAACATTCGTCGGTTCCGTACCTTATCATGGTTTTATCCGCCTTCGCGCCGAGAACGAAATTTATCGAATCCAAAATGACCGATTTACCAGAACCGGTCTCGCCCGATAAAATATTTACGCCTTCGGTAAAATCTATTTCGGCATAATCGACGAGGGCGATATTTTTCAATTCGAATTTTGCCAGCATATCTTTGAATTTTTACCGTTACAGTTGTTCTTTGAGTTTCCGCTCGACCACGAGCGCGTCGTCATTATTCCCGGTGACGATGATTATAGTATCGTCACCGCCCACGCAACCGATTATTTCGGGTATCTTCATCTTGTCGATAGCGGTACCCGCGGAAAGACCGTTGCCCATGAGCGTTCTGACCACTACGAGGTTTTGCGCCGCAGTTATGGAAGTGACCGAAACCTTGAACATATTGAACATTTTATATATGTCTTTCTGTTCGCTCTGTTGAATTACCGAATACTTATATTTTTTCGATTTCCCCGCTACTTTAATTATGTTGAGTTCTTTTATATCCCTTGAAACGGTAGCCTGCGTAACGTTGAAACCGCTTTCGTTGAGTTTCTGCGCGAGATCTTCCTGCGTGTCGATCTCGTATGCGTTTATAATTTCAATAAGTTTTTCCTGTCTTGAATTCTTACCCATAATTATTTACCCTTATCTACGCCCCAAAAAGTCAGCTTTTTGAAAAGCGTATCGTAAAAACTACGATTCCCCTTTATGAATTTAACCCGTAGATCCGATCTTTTTACCGCGATCTTTTCCCCTTGAGAAAGATTTGAGCAAAACTTTCCGTCGCAGAAAACCCCGCCGCTGACTTCGCCCGAAAGACTTACTTCCGCAACGGAACTATCCGAAAAGACGATGGGCTTGCTCGAAAGCGTATGAGCGCACACCGGCGTTGCGATAAGCGCGTTGAGATCCGGCGCGAGCACAGCACCGCCCGCGGAGAGCGAATACGCCGTGGAACCGGTGGGCGTGGAAATGATTATGCCGTCCGCACGGAAACCTTCGGCAAAAACCCCGTCGATATACAGCGAAAGGGAGAGCGTACAACCGCTGCCTTCCGCGGCGTTTACCCTTTGAACGGAAATTTCGTTAAGAGCATAATAATCTTTGCCGAAACGACTGAAAGATATAAGAGGACGCTCTTCCGTGACAAACGCGCCCTTTTGCAAAAGATCCGCGCAACGGTCGAGTTCGTCCTTTTCGAAACAAGACAAAAAACCGACGACGCCGGCGTTTACCGCAAGTATCGGCTTGCCGCTGCGCGCGGCCTTTTCCGCCACGTCAAGCACGGTGCCGTCCCCCCCGATAACGACGATAACGTCCGGATCTTCGGAGAAATCCCTGTCAAGTTTTGCGGTTTCTACGCCGCGCGAGGAAAGCGCGCCGATAAGTTCGTCCGCTATTTCCGTCGCCGCCGTTTTACTGCCGTTGACGTATATGCCTATCAAGTAAAAACACCCCTTGAATCTACGCTGAAATTATTATACAACAAAAAAATTTTTTATGCAATCATTTTCGGAATATTTATTCAGAAATTCACGATTTTATACAAATATCGCGCAAGTGCTCTTCCGTGACGGAAGAAGCCCCCTCTTTTACCAAATGCAAAAGAAATTCTACGTTTTTGCCTTCTTTTATAGGCGCGGGTGCGAAACCCGACGCGTTGAGCGAAAGACTTTTCGCATAATTAAACACGTTGAGGCAGGCGTTCAGACGAGCGTTTTTGTCTGTGACTATGCCCGATTTCGATAAAAACTGTCTGCCGCATTCGAACTGCGGTTTAATGAGTACAACCGCCTCCCCGCCGCTTTTCAGACACGAGGAAATTCCGCCGAGAATATAGGTGAGAGAAATAAAACTTACGTCCGAGACAACTGCGTCCATATATTCGCCGAGCGCGCCTGCGGAAAGATAACGCGCGTTGAAATTTTCTATCGGGACAACTCTCCCGTCGGCTTGCAAAGACGGATGTAACAGACTTTCACCGACGTCTACGGCGTAAACCTTTTTCGCCCCGTGAAAAAGAAGGATTTGAGTAAAACCGCCGGTTGACGCGCCTACGTCCGCAACGATCTTGTCCTTCACCGAAAAATCGAAAACCTCAAACGCCCGTTCCAACTTGAACGCGCCGAGCGAAACGTATTTGCCGGCCCCTTCGGTAAAGGAAATGTTTTCCGTACCGTCAACTTCGAGCGAAGGCTTTGCCGCCTTGCCGTTCACGAGGACTTCTCCCCGCTCGATAGCCTCTTTCGCTTTTGTCCTCGATGAAAATTTGCCTGTTTCCGCAAGATAATTATCCAACCGCATAAGTCAAAAGATCCTGTCCTTCAGCGCCTTTGCGTAGGCGAGCAAAAAGCCCGAATTTTCATAGCCCGAAAGCAGATCGGCTACTTCCGCGTACAACTGTTCCGCGCGTTCCTTCGCCCGCTTTACGCCGAATAAATTTACGAAAGTGAGTTTGTCGCTCTCGGCGTCCTTCCCTACGCTTTTGCCGAGCACCGCGAGGGAACTTTCCACATCGAGAATATCGTCGATTATCTGAAACTGCACGCCTACTTTAAGCCCGATATTTATCGCGAGGTCGCGATCTCCGCAGGCGAGGATACACGGCAAAAGGAAGGGCAGCGTGAGAAGTTTCGCCGTTTTGTTTTTTTCGATAAAATAAAGCAGATCTTCATTTTTAGACTTTGATATTTCGGATAAAACGTCCGCCGCCTGACCGCCTATCATTCCCTCGAAACCGGCAAAGTCGGCAAGAAACCGCATACACTCGCACGAGGCTTTATCGGAATGGCGGGTCGCTTCTTCCGCCGCTATGGAAAAGGCGAGGTTCAGGAGAGCGTCCCCCGCAAGAACGGCTATCGCCTCGCCGAAAACCTTGTGATTCGTGAGTTTGCCCCGACGGTAGTCGTCGTTATCCATCGCGGGAAGGTCGTCGTGTATAAGCGAGTAGGTATGGATACATTCGAGAGCGAGCGCGTAAGGCATAACGCGGTCTTTGGGCGCGCCGAAAAAATCCGCCGCGGCGAGCATAAGCACCGGCCGCACGCGCTTTCCGCCGGCGAAAAAACTGTATTTCATCGCCTCGAAAAGAGTTTGTTCCGTATCGAATTTTCGCGAAAAATAAACGCGGGCGTAATTTTCGAATTCCTCGGCGTACTCCTCGCGTTTTTTATTAAAATCATTCAATTCCATATTTTCTCTCGTACGCCGAAAGCGTATTTTTCAGCAACATTGTTATGGTCATCGGCCCCACGCCCCCCGGTACGGGAGTTATCGCGCCCGCTTTTGCCGAAACGGATTCGAAATCCACGTCGCCAACCACTTTGCCGTCTATACGGTTTATCCCTACGTCTATCACCGTCGCCCCCTCTTTCACCATATCGGCGGTTATGAATTTCGGTTTTCCCACCGCTACGACGAGTATATCCGCCTGTTTGGTTATTGCGGCAATATCCGCGGTTTTGCTGTGGCATACGGTGACCGTGGCGTTTTCTTTGAGAAGGAGTATCGCCGCGGGTTTGCCCACTATATTGCTCCTGCCCACAACTACGGCGTGTTTGCCGGATATTTCAACGCCGGCGTACTTTATAAGTTCCACCGCGCCGCTCGGCGTGCAAGCCGAAAGGCAGGGTTTGCCGAGAAGCATATTGCCTACGTTCTGCGGCGAAAATCCGTCGACGTCCTTTTCCGTAGGGATAAGCGATAACACAGCGTCCGCATCTATATGCGCGGGAAGCGGCAACTGCACGAGAATGCCGTGTATTTTATCGTCCGCGGCAAGTTCACCGACAACCGCCTCTACTTCTGCCTGCGAAGCGTTTTCGGGCAAAACTCGGGTTACGGAAACCATACCGACTTCCGAACACGCTTTTCCCTTATTGCGGACGTATATGGCGGACGCGGGATCTTCCCCGACCATTACCACCGCAAGGCAGGGTTTGACCGCGTATCCTTTTATTTTTTCGGCTATTTCCGAACGCATCTTCGCGGAAAGAGCCTTGCCGTCAATTATTTTCATTGGTTTTTCTCCGTATCGCTTCCGCGAGAACTCCGTTCACGAAAGACAAACTGTTTTCGGTGGAATACTTCTTGACAAGCCTTACCGCCTCGTCTACGGAAACGGCGTAATCTATATCGTCGAACCCGTTTATTTCGGCAAGCGCCAGATAGAGCGCGGCCTTGTCGAGATAGTTTATCCTGTCAACGCTGTAGGATACCGCTATGGAAGCGAGTTCGTCACGCAGGGCGTTTTCGCGCTCGAGAACGGCAGAGATAAGGGCGTCGGCAAATTCAACGTCCTTATCGGTAAGTTTATGTTCTTTTAAGTAAAAATCTTTGGTTTCGCCGTCTATTTCTCCAGTGAGGAAATAAGAATACAACATTCTGTAAACGGCCTCTCTCGCGTCTTTTCTCATGTAAACACCGCTCTGAAGATCAATAATCGACCATTTCGTCGTCCGCAAGTATCACGCCGGCAACGTGGACGTTTATTTCGGAAATTTTGTATTCCGACATCGATTCCACGCTCTGCTTGATGTTCTGCTGTATGTTAAAGGCTACGTCCGGCACGGTATAGCCGGTATAGACGTTCACGAATACGTCAACGCTTATGCCGGTATCGCCGAATTTGAGTTTTATCGCGTCGGATATCTTCGTGGCCTTCTTGCCCTTGGGCGATATGGCAACGCCGGCTACTTCGGAAACGGCGAGGGAAACTATCCCCTTTACTATTCCCGCATTGTAGTAAGTTTTACCTTTGCTCTCCGCTGTGGAAAATTTTTTTGGTTCGGGCATGATCCGATCCTCCGTTGCTTTAACGCCGCGCGGCGTCTTTTCTCGTGTATATTATAACACACTTTTACCGTTTGAAAAAACTCTTTTGAACACTTTTTTCAAATTTTTTATGAAACGGGGATTATTTTGACGTTTTCGGGCGTGGCGGACGCTTCGTCCTGCAATATCGTATAGATGGCGACGGCGTCGTCCTGAACGAAATCCGCGTCCTTCACTATAACGTTGATGTTTCCCGAAGTAAGACCTATGGTCACCACGGCGTCCTCATAACCGCGAGCCTTTATAAGGTTTTCGAGAAGGAGTTCCTGCTCCATGAGCGCGGTGAGTTTCAACTTCATATCGAGCGCCTCGTCGAGAGTTTCGGCGGACGAGTCCGAACTTGCGATAATTGCGTCAAGTTGAAGTATCTGCTCGTTTCTCGACGAAGTTCTTTCCGTTCTGTACTGCGTGAAATAGTTCGCAGCGGTCACGGCGTTGTTGCTCGTCGGCTTGGTAAGCAAGAAGTTGAAGACCGCCGTTACGGCAAGCAAGGCGATCATGCAGGATAAGATGATGATTTTTTTCTTTTTGGACATATTTGACCTCCGATATTAGCGAATAAATCGCTTTATTTTATTTACCAGTTAAAATTTTTACCTTTGATGGTTCGACCGACAGAAACGTGGTTACGGCGTTTACCAGATCGACCTTTACGGAAACGGACGACGCGCCGGAAGCGACGATCAGCACACCCGAAACTTCAGGATACAGTTCGTTCAGAACGACCACTTTGCCGCCTACGAGAACGGGCGTTTCCGTGACCTGCAACTCGTTGCCGTTCTTCACGGTTTTAACGTCGCTCGCGATAACGGTCTTGTTGCCGCCCGCTACGGAGATGACGACTTTCACCCTGCCGGCTCCCTTCACTTGCGACAGCGTTTTTTCCAGCCTTGCCTCGAGCGAAGAAACGTATTCTTCCACCGTGTCGTTATCTGCCGCGCGGCTTTTGAAAAGCGTGCCGTCGCTGAATAAAATCACTATTATAAGGAAGGCGACGATGCCTATTATGATAAATTCCAGCCCTTTGATTTTCTTTATTTTATCGAAAATATTCGTTTTTTTATTCTCCATAGAACGCCACCTTATCCGAAGCGATGCCGAGGGCCGAACAAATTACCGAAGTGATTTCTTCAATACATATTATATGCTCGTCCTCTCCCGATATTACAGAATTTTCAAGTTTGACGAAAACTTTTTCCACCGCGAACTTTCCGCCGGTAAATTCACCCGTTACTTCCGCGCTCTCCACAGGGTAACCCTTGCCCGTAAGTATTTTTTTCAACTCGCGGGAGTTTACGCGGCAATAATAATCGTTGGCGGCGTTTACGTAGTCGGTATCGACGGCGCTCCCGACGGTGAACGTGTTTTGTCCGTCGTTTACTATCAGGAAAAGCGGCCGCAGCATGACCGACAGGCACACGAGAGCGAATGCCGTTCTGCACGCGTTTTTGATTCTGCCCGATGGGAGAATCAATTCCGCGCAGGAAGTTACTATAATAACCGCGGCGACCGCCACGAGCCAACCTTTCACAATATCGCCCCTCCCGCAAATATCATTATTACCACCGTAAGAACGTACATAAAGCAAGCGACGAGTACGGAAGCGAGAACAAAATTCAGGTTTTTGGCTATACCGAAGATGAAATCGGTCATTCTCGTATCGGTGAACGGCTCAATAAGCCCGGCGGCTAATTTGAGAAAAAGCGTGAACGCTATAAGTTCCGTGAGCGGCGCGAGAAAAGCGCCCGCAACGAGAAAGAGCCCGCATATTCCGAGCGCGTTTTTTATAAGAACGCCCGACGCGACGAAAAGTTCCGCCCCGTCCCGCAGAAAACCGCCGACTAAAGGAACGGAATTGCCCACGGCGTATTTGGTCACGCGCAAAGTTATGCCGTCGTAAGTTCCCGCGGTTATACCCTGAACGGAAATGAATGTGGTAAAAACCGTGAGGCAAATTCCCAAAATCCATTTTATAGCCGAGGAAATAAACGCGGTGAATTTTTCCGTTATGAGCGTCTGCGACAAACCCGAAACCGCGGAAAACATTATCAGAAATAATGTAAGCGGGGCGACCACCGCGCTTATTACGCCCGTTATTCCGTTGCTCAAAAACGCCACGGCGGGAGTATAGACGGACGCGGATACTTCTGAACCGGTGGCTGTCATAACGGTAATGATAAGCGGAAAAACCAGATCCATCTGTCCGGCATAGACTTTCACCGCGCCGAAACACTCGTTCGCTATATCCATCGCTTTATATATTATCAGCCCGAGAATAGCCGCGTAACAGGTAAAATAGAGTATCCTGTCCGTCCCCTCTGACAGAAATTCGGGATCCAGCGTCTTTACGAACGAATACAGCAGGGCTATAAGGCACACGCAAATAAGCGTCGGAAAGAGCGACCGAACGCCCGAAAATATCATATTGCCTACGGCGGAGATCGCTCCGGAATAATTTGCGGAAAAATCGCCGCTTATAACGGATCGCAGTTTGTCTTTAAGCGTTCCCCCCGCTTGCCCGTAACTATCCCATACGCCGTCGAGTTCCGCGTTGAGATCGTCGCCGTCGAGCGAATCCATAAGCGTTGATAAAACCGATTCGAAATCGTTTTCTTCAGCCTTTACGGGTTCGGGGCAAACGCAGTACAGAGCGACGAGAAACAGTATGAAAAATATCAGTTTTTTCATTTTTCTACCCGTTTACCAACTTTACTATCATAGAAAACAGAGAGCCTATAACGGGGAATGAAGTCACGAGTACCGCGATCTTGCCTGCGAGCGTGACCTTTTCCGCAAGACTCGCCTCGCCGAGATCCCTTACCGCCCCCGCGGAAAATTCCACGAGATAGGCTATCGCCGTCACCTTGAAGATTATTTTCAGAAGGGCGGAATCCATCTGAGCCTCGGAAAAGAACGACCTGACCGTATCCACCAACCCGAAAAGGCTGTCCGCAATAAGAAAGATGATTATCAGCCCGCCCGCTATCGAGGCGAGCGCAGCCGTTTCGGGGCTGTATTTTTTAAGATAGAGCGACACGACCGCGGCGACGAGCGCCACGATAACGATTTTGATAATTCCCATAAGTCAGCCGTAAAGATTTATTATTCCCTTAAGGCTTTCAAACAGGTCGCCCACCATATTGACCACGAAGGAAAGCACTATTATAAGGCCGGCGAGCGCAACGAGCGTCGCTATGTCGTCTCTGTCCGACTTTTTCAGTATCTGGCAAATAACCGTTATCAGAATACCTATTGCCGCTATTTTGAAAATTACGCTTATATCCATAGATCCCTCAAAGGAGAATCACGAAGATCGCCGCGCCCGCAAAAAAACCGAGTTTTGCGGCTATCCCCGTTATTTTCACGCATTTGGTTTTTTCGGTTTCCTTATAACCGCGCACTTCCTCCGCGAAGGAAGATACGAGTTCGAGTTCGTTCTGCCTGTCGCTCTTGCCTATTTTCGCGAAGAACGTCTCGAGAAATTTTTTCTCGTCCGGGGTGAGATACCGCGGAAATTTTTCCGCAGGGACCGCGCCGTTTTCGGCAAACGATGAGAGCATGATAACGAGGTCGTCGTCGCCCGGGCGAAAGCCTTTTATCACCGAATTTATCGGCGTCGAAGAGAAAGAGATCTCTCGCTTGAGGTATGCGCAGAAGTTTTCGAGCGAAGCGTAAAAATCCTTTTTTCTACCGTACTTTTTAGCATAATTTACGCCAAACATAGTACACAAAAAAACTATCGCGAACCCCGCGACGATCTTAATCGTCATCTTCCGTTACTCTCCCTGTTTATTATCTCTTTTACGGTGCCTTTGCCCCTGCTTTCGTCAAGAGTTACCAATAGGTCGAAAACGCCTTTAAGGATAGCGTATTCGCCCCTTGAAAGGAATTTTTTCGCGTCGGATCCGTGCGCCGTGGCGATAACCTTCACCCCGCTCTCGCTCGCCGTATAAACGGCGGCGGCGTCTTCCTCTCCTATTATCTCGTCGGTAACTATCACATCCGGCGACATAGCCCTTATACCGTTTTCAAACGCGTATTTTTTTCGCCCGTACTTTATACAATCGACCGTATCGGCGGAAGACATAAGCGGAAAAATTTCATTCCGTTCATCGCACACGAGTACGTTCGCGCCGTATTCCGACGAAATTTTTTCGGCAATATCCCTCACTATGGTAGTCTTTCCCGAACCGGGCGGCGACACTATAAGGGTGTTTTTTATTCCGCCCGAAAAATGTTCGGTTATCTTATCGGCGCAGCCTTTTACCGCGTGCGGGATTCTGATATTTATTGAAGAAATATTTTTTATATTACTTATTTTACCGTTTTCGATGACGCATTCTCCGCAAAGCCCCACGCGCTCGCCGCCGGCAAGCGTTATGAACCCGCCGCGTATTTTATCGGCGTAGGCGTAAACCGACCTCTCGCAAAAGGAAAGAATCGCGTCCGCTATTTCCCCTTCGGTCACCGTTACGCCGCGGCTGTTTTCGGCGGAAACGCCTTCGGGCGAAAGAAAAAAGTTTTTCATTCCGTAGCGCACGCTCACGGGCCTGCCTGCGCGCAGGCGTATCTCGTACAGGTCTTCGCTTTTGAGGAGGGAAAGCGGATATTTGATTTTAAGAGGAAGAAAATCGAACATAACTTGTCACCGTTCGTTTATAATATATTTTGAAGGCGGGCGCAATATGCAAAAAAATTTTTTTCGGCGGCGCGAATTACGCGTTACGGATATATAAAATAATTGACTATTCCGCAAGAAAATTATATAATTATAAAGTTTGGAGAAATAAAAAATATGTTTGTTCGTGAAGATGTAAGAAATATTGCAATCATAG
>JAFTDZ010000043.1 GCA_017453885.1 Clostridia bacterium | reverse complement strand
TTCACGCGGCGCAAGCCGCAATTCACTCTATTATCTCGTAAAGGGTTTCGGCTTCTTCTTTGCGGACGGTTTCCTTCAACAGTTTCACGCGGAATTTGAGCGCCCCGCCGCCGAAGCGAACTTCAACCTCGTCGCCTATCTTCAGGTTATAAGAGGGCTTTACCTCTTTGCCGTTCACGGAAACGCGCCCGCCGCCGCACGCCTCGTTGGCGACCGAACGGCGCTTGAGTATCCTCGATACTTTCAAAAATTTGTCTATACGCATAACGGAAAAAATCTCCTTTCGATAAAATATTTCACAAAATTACAAAAATTTTTCAGTTAGGCGTGAAAAACATTTGACATCTTGACTGAAATGTATTATCATATTAAAATGCTATAATTCCGTAATAGTGCCCTTTTATCCCCTTTTGAAAAAAAGACCGCGGTAAAAAGACAAATAAATTAAGGAATTATACGAAATCACATATATTGTGTGCGGCAATTTTTATTATACACTATTTTGTGGTATAAAGCAATTGTTTGAACAGAATTAAAAAAAGGAGTGTGTTTGATGACACGAGAATTACCAATCGTCAAATTCGGTAATACGGAAAGGCGGACTTTCTCCAGAATAAAGGAAGTGCAGCCCATACCGTACCTCATAGAGGTGCAGAGAGATTCTTACGACATCTTTATAAAAGAAGGTATATCCGAGGTCTTCGAGGATTTTTCTCCGATAACCGACTTTTCCGACCACTTTGAACTTTACTTTCTCGACCACAGTTTTTCGGACAAGACGAAATATTCCGAAAAAGAGTGCCGCGAGAGGGACGCGACCTACGCTCTCCCGCTCCGGGTTAAAGTAAGGCTCGTAAACAAAGTGACGGACGAGGTGATGGACCAGGAAGTGTTTATGGGCGAGATACCGCTCATGACGGATAACGGTTCGTTCATAATAAACGGAGCGGAGCGCGTGGTCGTTTCTCAACTTGTGAGGAGCCCGGGCGTTTACAACGGTTTTACGATGGACAAGACCGGCCGTGAAATCTACAACACCACAGTTATCCCCAACCGCGGGGCGTGGCTCGAGTTCGAGCAGGACGCGCAGAACGTTCTTTGGGTACACGTTGACAGGACGCGTAAACTTACCGCCACCGTACTTTTAAGGGCTTTGGGCTTCGGTTCCGATTCCGCCCTGAAAGAACTTTTCGACGGGGACGAAATGATAGCCGCCACCATAGAGAAGGACACCGCCAAGACCGAGGACGACGGACTTGTGGAATTATACAGGCGTTTGCGCCCCGGCGAAGTGCCGACGGACGAAGCCGTTCGCCAACACCTTAAAAATCTGTTTTTCGATCCCCGCCGTTACGACCTCGCAAGGGTGGGCAGATACAAATTCAACAAGAGGCTCAACCTCGCCGTGAGAATAGCCGGGCTGACCGCTTACGAAGATATTATAAACGAGGACGGAGAAGTTCTCGCTCTCGCGGGGGAAGTTATTTCCGAAGAGAAGGCGAAGGAGATAATGAACTCCGGCGTGAACGAAGTTTACGTCCGCACCAAAGAGGGCAAAAAGCACAAGATAATAGCCAACAACACGGCGGATTTCCGCGTGATAACGGGGCTTAATCCGAGAATCTTCGGGCTTCTCGAAAAGGTGCATTATCCCTCGCTCAAGTTCTCTAAACAGGTTTACGAAATGACCAAGGAGAGTTCGGTGGAAGAAGTTGCCGAACACTTCATGGGCGAGATAAACGAACTTTTCTACGTGGAAGAAAAGGAGATCCCCGCGGGCGAGGAAAAGCCCGAGGACAAGAAGAACGAACTAAAGAGGAAGGAACTCCGCCTCAAGTTCGTAGCCGCGTGTAAAGAATTTTACGAGATCATAGAGAGGGGAGATCTTCCCGAAAGGCTTTCCGCCGAACAGAAGAAGACCATCAAACCCCTTACCGATAAACTCAACCACAAGCACATAACGGTAGACGATATAGTCGCTTCCGTTTCAATAAACCTCGACCTCTGCCACGGCATAGGTTCGTGCGACAATATCGACCACCTCGGCAACCGCAGGGTGAGGAGCGTAGGCGAACTTCTGCAGAACCAGTTCAGGATAGGCATAGCCCGTCTTGAAAGGGTAATAAGAGAGAGAATGGGCACGCAGACGCCCGAAGAAGTTACCCCGCAAAGCCTTATAAACGTCCGCCCCGTAAGTTCGGCGATAAGAGAATTTTTCGGTTCTTCGCAACTTTCGCAATTTATGGATCAGACCAACCCGATAGCGGAACTTACCCACAAGCGTAAACTTTCCGCGCTCGGCCCGGGCGGCTTAAACAGGGACAGGGCTACCTTCGAAGTGCGTGACGTTCACCACTCCCACTACGGCAGAATGTGCCCGATAGAAACGCCCGAAGGCGCGAATATCGGCCTTATAACATCCCTTTCCACCTTCGCGAAGATAAACGAATTCGGATTTATCGAATCCCCGTACAGGAGAGTGGATAAGACGACCGGAACCGTTACCGACGTGGTGGATTACCTCACCGCGGACGAGGAAGATAAATATACGGTTGCGTCGGCAAACGAACCGCTCGACGAAAACGGGCGTTTCGTTCGCGAACGCGTGAGTTGCAGGGATCAGGACAAGATACTCGAACGCCCGCGCAACGAGATAGATTATATGGACGTTTCGCCCAAGCAACTCGTTTCCGTGGCTACGGCGCTCATACCGTTCCTTGAAAACGACGATACCAACCGCGCGCTCATGGGCTCCAACATGCAACGTCAGGCAGTTCCGCTTCTCAAGCCCGAAACGCCTATCGTGGCAACCGGCGTGGAAGCGAAGATCGCTTACGACTCCGGCGTTATGGTGATAGCCAAAGAAAACGGCAGAGTAAAAGCCGTGAGCGGCAGCGGGATAATAGTTACCGAAGAAAACGGCTTCGAGAGGGAATATCCGCTCAAGAAGTTCGAGAGATCCAACCAGGGCACCTGCCTCAACCAGCACCCGATAGTTTCCGTGGGCGACACCGTGGAAAAAGGGCAGATAATAGCCGACGGGCCCGCCACGAACAACGGCGAACTCGCCCTCGGCAGGAACATAACCATAGGCTTCATGTCCTGGGAAGGTTATAACTACGAGGACGCTATTCTCCTTTCTGAAAAACTCGTGAGGGAAGATATATTCACGTCCATACACATAGAGGAATTTGAAACAGAGGCGCGCGATACCAAACTCGGCAGCGAGGAGATAACCCGCGATATACCGAACGTTGGCGAGGACGTGCTTAAAGACCTCGGAGAGGACGGCATAATCCGCGTCGGCGCGGAAGTGAGGAGCGGCGATATCCTCGTGGGTAAAGTTACCCCGAAGGGCGAAGCCGAACTCACCCCCGAAGAGAGATTGCTCCGCGCCATATTCGGCGAAAAGGCGAGAGAGGTGAGAGATACTTCTCTCCGCGTTCCGCACGGCGAAGGCGGCATAGTGGTAGATATAAAGATATTCACGCGCGAGAATAAGGACGAACTCCCGCCGGGAGTAAGCAAACTCGTCCGCGTGTATATAGCGCAGAAGAGAAAGATCTCCGTCGGCGATAAGATGGCGGGGCGCCACGGCAACAAGGGCGTTATTTCCCGCATACTTCCCGTGGCGGATATGCCTTTCATGGCGGACGGCACTCCCCTCGAAATAGTGCTTAACCCGCTGGGCGTTCCGTCCCGTATGAACATAGGTCAGGTACTCGAAGTACACCTCGGCCTCGTTTGCAAACAACTCGGCTGGAAGATAGCCACGCCGGTATTCGACGGAGCGACCGAAAAGGAAATAAGCGAACTTCTCAAAGAGAACAACATAGTCAATCCCGACGGGGAAGTTGACGGCAAGATACAACTGTACGACGGCCGCACCGGCGAACCGTTCGAGAACAGGGTTACCGTCGGCCAGATGTACATGATAAAACTTCACCACCTCGTGGACGACAAGATACACGCCCGTTCCACCGGCCCGTACTCCCTCGTCACCCAGCAACCGCTCGGCGGCAAGGCGCAGTTCGGCGGTCAGCGTTTCGGCGAAATGGAAGTGTGGGCGCTCGAGGCTTACGGCGCGGCGCATATCCTTCAGGAAATACTTACAGTCAAGTCGGACGATGTAGTGGGGCGCGTAAAGACCTACGAATCCATAGTGAAGGGCAACAACATAAGCGAGCCGGGCATTCCGGAATCCTTCAAGGTATTGCTCAAGGAACTGCAATCGCTCGCCCTCGATATGAAGGTGCTTACCGAAAATCACGAGGAACTTAAACTCAAAGACCTTATCGACGACGATACCGACGCGCGTCCGGAACCGAGAAAGAGAATCGACTACGAGGACGTTTCCATCGTGGAAGAAGTTCCGGAGCCGCTTGAGGAAGAACCCGAATTCGACGATTCCATCTTCGAGGAAGAGGACGACGAGATCGACGATTCCGTATTCGACGAAGAAGAAGTGTTCGACGGGTTTGACGACGATTACAGCGACGTTGACGATTTCAACTTCGACGACGAAAACTGATAAAAGGGAGGTTTGTTGAATAATGTTTGAACTTAACAATTTCGATTCAATACAGATAGGCGTCGCCTCTCCCGAAAAGATAAGAGAGTGGTCTTACGGCGAGGTAACCAAGCCGGAAACCATAAATTACAGGACGCAAAAACCCGAAAAGGACGGACTTTTCTGCGAGCGTATTTTCGGGCCCACCAAGGACTGGGAATGCCATTGCGGCAAATATAAGAGAATAAGATACAAGGGCGTTATCTGCGATAAATGCGGCGTTGAAGTAACCCGCGCGAAAGTTAGGCGCGACCGTATGGGGCATATAGAACTCGCCGCGCCCGTATCGCATATATGGTATTTCAGGGGCGTTCCCTCGAGAATGGGCCTGCTCCTCGATATGAGCCCGAAACACCTCGAACAAGTCCTTTACTTCGTGAGTTACGTGGTGCTCGATCCGGGCACGACCGACCTGTATTACAAGCAGGTAATCAGCGATAAAGAGTACTTTGAAAAGGTAGAGCAATTCGGCGAGGGTTCCTTCAAGGCGAATATGGGCGCCGAAGCCATAAAAGAACTTTTGATGGCGATAGACCTCGATAAGGACGCCGAGGAGATGAAGAAGATCCTTTCGGAATCCAACGCGGGGCAAAAGAGATCGAAGGCGGTAAAGAGGCTTGAGATAATAGAATCTTTCCGCAAGAGCGGCAACCGCCCCGAATGGATGATTCTGGACGTGTTGCCCGTTATCCCGCCCGAACTGCGCCCGATGGTGCAACTTGACGGCGGCAGATTCGCCACCAGCGACCTGAACGACCTTTACAGGCGCGTTATAAACAGAAACAACAGGCTCAAAAAACTTATGGAACTCGGCGCGCCGAGCATCATACTCCGCAACGAAAAGAGAATGCTTCAGGACGCCGTTGACGCGCTTATAGATAACGGCCGCCGCGGCAAGGCTGTGACCGGCCCCGGAAACAGGGATCTCAAATCCCTTTCAGGGCTTCTCCGCGGCAAGCAGGGGCGTTTCCGTCAGAACCTTCTCGGAAAGCGTGTGGACTACTCCGGCCGTTCGGTCATAGTAGTCGGCCCCGAACTCAAATTATATCAATGCGGCTTGCCGAAGGAAATGGCGATAGAACTCTTCAAGCCTTTCGTGATGAAGAAACTCGTCGAAAACGGCACTTGCCACAACATAAAGAGCGCAAAGAGAACGGTGGAGAGAATGAAACCCGTGGTGTGGGATATTCTCGAGGACGTCATAAAAGACCACCCCGTTCTTCTCAACCGCGCGCCCACGTTGCACAGACTCTCCATACAGGCTTTCGAACCGGTGCTTATAGAGGGCAGGGCGCTGAAACTTCACCCGCTCGTATGCGGCGCGTTCAACGCCGACTTCGACGGCGACCAGATGGCGGTACACGTTCCCCTATCCATAGAGGCGCAGGCGGAAGCGAGATTTCTGATGCTTTCCACCAACAACATACTTAAACTTTCCGACGGCAAACCCGTTATGTCGCCCACGCAGGATATGGTAATGGGAGCGTATTACCTGACTATAATCAGAAGGGAAGAGGGCAAGCGTTACGACGCGAAGGGCAACCCGAGCGAGGACGGAGAAGTTTACGTTCCGAAGGCGTACATTTCCTGCGACGAGGCGGTAATGGCTTACCAGACCAAGCAGGTTACCCTTCAGGACGAAATATACGTCCGCAGGAGCATGATAGTCGACGGGCAGGCCGTGACCGGCAGGGTAAAGACGACCGTCGGCCGCATAATCTTCAACGAGGCTATCCCGCAGGATATAGGTTTCGTCAAGCGCGAAACACCCGAGGACGAGTTGAAGTTCGAGATAGACTACCTCGTCGGGAAGAAAGACCTTTCGAGAATAGTGGACGCGTGCTTCAAGAGAAAGGGCGCGGCTTGCGCGGCGGAAGTGCTGGATAAGATAAAGGCGCTCGGATATAAATATTCCACGATCGGCGCGGTGACCACCAGCGTTTTCGATATGTATATACCGGAAAAGAAGTACGATATAATCCACGCCGCCGAAAAGGAAGTTCTCGCCGTACAGGAAGAATACGAATTCGGTTTAAAGACCGATTACGAACGCTATAAAGCGACCGTAGATATATGGACGAGGGTAACCAAGGACGTTTCCGACGAATTGAAGAAAGGGCTTTCCACCTTCAATCCGATATGGATGATGGCTAACTCCGGCGCCCGCGGCTCCATCGACCAGATAAAACAACTCGCCGGTATGCGCGGCCTCATGACCAACCCGAACGGCGAAATAATAGAAATACCCGTTAAATCCTGCTTCCGCGAAGGGCTCACCGTTCTGGAATACTTCATTTCCTCTCACGGCGGACGTAAAGGACTTGCCGATACCGCGCTTAAAACGGCGGACTCCGGTTACCTTACCAGAAGGCTTGTGGACGTATCGCACAACGTTATCGTCCGCGAGGAAGATTGCTTCGCGCAGGCGGGCGAGAACCCGAAGGGAATGGTGGTGGAAGCCATCACCGGCCCGAAGGGCGAGATAATAGAGAAACTCGAGGACAGACTGACCGGAAGATTCACCGTGAAAGACGTTATAAACGCCGAAACGGGCGAAATAATAGTTCCGGCGGACACGATGATAACCGAGAACAAAGCCAAGGAAATAGTCAAAGCCGGCGTGGAGAGAGTGGAGATAAGAAGTATTTTCACCTGCCGCGCGAAGAACGGCGTATGCTGCAAGTGCTACGGCAGCAATATGGCTAACGGCGATCCCGTTCAGGTGGGCGAAGCGGTAGGCATAATAGCCGCGCAGTCCATAGGCGAACCCGGTACTCAACTTACGATGAGAACCTTCCACACCGGCGGTATAGCGTCCACGGGCGATATAACCCAAGGTTTGCCGAGGGTAGAGGAGTTGTTCGAAGCGAGAAAGCCGAAGGGCGTCGCTACCGTTTCGGAAGTCGCGGGCGAAGTTCACCTCGAAGAAAAGGACGGATTGCGCCACGTGATAGTAAAGACCGCCGACGGCGACAAGGATTACTCCATAGCGTTCAGCGCCGACCTCAAAGTACACGAAGGCGATATGATAGATCCCGGCACGGTACTCACGGGCGGCAGCGTCAACCCGCAGGATATACTTAAGACAAAAGGCGTCAAGGGCGTTCAGGACTACATTCTGCACGAAGTACAGTCCGTTTACCGCTCGCAAGGCGTCGATATAAACGACAAGCACGTTGAAATAGTAGTCCGCCAGATGCTCCGCAAGGTGCGCGTGGAGGACTGCGGCGATACCGACCTTCTCCCCGGCGAACTCGTGGATATATTCAGGTTCGAGGAAGAAAACCTCTCCGCGCTCGAAAAGGGCGGCAGGCCCGCCACCGCGAAGAGGACGCTTCTCGGCATAACCAAGTCCGCTCTCGCCACGGATAGTTTCCTTTCGGCGGCTTCCTTCCAGGAGACATCGAGGGTACTTACCGAAGCGGCTATAAGGAACAAAGTCGATCCGCTTATCGGGCTTAAAGAAAACGTGATAATCGGCAAACTTATACCGGCGGGCACCGGCGTTAAGGAATACAAGGGCCTGAGCCCGCAACTCAATCCGTAAGGAAATAAAAATTTTTCCGAAAACGTAATTTTTTGCTATAATCGGGAAAAATTATTGACTAACAAGGATTTTTGTGTTATTATTGTTTAGTAACGGAACGAGCGGAAGATATTTTGGGGGCAAAACCCCCCGAAATGCCTTTTGCCGTTTCCGTAAAAGCGCTTCTTAAAATACCTTGAAAGGGTATTACGAGATATTTCCGAAAAATACAAGGAGGTAAAAAATGCCAACGATCAACCAACTTATCAAGAGCGGCAGGGAAAAGGTAACGTATAAGAGCAAGGCTCCTATTCTGGAAAATTGCCCCCAGCGCAGAGGCGTATGCCTTTCGGTTACCACAACTTCTCCCAAAAAGCCTAACTCGGCTTTGAGAAAGATAGCCCGTGTCCGTCTTACGAACAAGCAGGAAGGTACCGTTTATATTCCGGGTGAAGGCCACAACCTTCAGGAACACAGTTCCGTACTCGTGCGCGGCGGCAAGGTCAAGGATCTTCCGGGCGTAAGGTACCATATCATTCGCGGCACGCTGGATACTGCGGGCGTTGCTAAACGCAGGCAGGCGCGTTCCAAATACGGCGCGAAGCGTCCTAAATAATCGTTCGTAAACAAATTTAGCAAACCCTACTTGTTTCGGAAATGTTTTGTAATTCGATAAAGTAGGCAGTATGCCGCGACGCTTGCGGCAGAAGGTTCGCCCTCTTATAAAGAGGTGAGCGATAGCTGTACTGGGGCATCGGCCCCGCAATTTTCAAATTTTTTAAGGAGGACTTAATTATGCCAAGAAGAGGCGGCGTTCCCAAAAGGGACGTATTGCCGGATCCTGTTTACGGCAGCAAAGTGGTTACGAAACTCGTTAACCAGATAATGCTTGACGGTAAAAAAGGTACGGCGCAGACGATCGTTTACGACGCGTTCACCGCTATGAGCGAAAAACTCGGGCTGGACGCGATGGAGATCTTCAATCAGGCTCTCGCCAATGCAATGCCCGTTCTCGAAGTAAAAGCGAGGCGCGTAGGCGGTTCCAACTATCAGGTTCCTATCGAGATAAGGCCCGAAAGAAGGCAGACGCTCGCTATAAGATGGATAGTTATCAACGCGAGAAAGAGAAGCGACAGAGAGATGAGCACCAGACTCGCCAACGAGTTGATGGACGCTTACAACAACACCGGCGGAGCGGTCAAGAAGAAGGAAGACACTCACAGGATGGCAGAAGCAAACAAGGCGTTTGCGCATTTCCGCTGGTAATAAGGAGATTATATGCCAAGACAATTTGATCTTAAACACACCAGAAACATCGGTATTATGGCCCACATCGACGCGGGCAAAACCACTACTACCGAACGTATTCTGTTTTACACGGGTCGCACGCATAAATTGGGGGAAACGCACGAAGGCTCGGCAACTATGGACTGGATGGTTCAGGAGCAGGAGAGAGGTATAACCATAACTTCCGCCGCGACCACTTGTCAATGGAAGGGCAATCGTATAAACATAATAGACACCCCGGGGCACGTTGACTTCACGGTAGAGGTGGAAAGATCGCTTCGCGTTCTCGACGGGACCGTCGCAACGTTCTGCGCCAAAGGCGGCGTGGAACCGCAGAGCGAAACGGTCTGGCGTCAGGCGGATAAATACGGAGTGCCGCGCATCGCTTACATCAACAAGATGGATATAAACGGGGCAAACTTCTACGGCGCCGTTCAGATGATGCGGGACAGGCTTAAAACGAACGCGATACCGCTCGCTTTGCCTATCGGCAAGGAAGATACCTTCAAGGGGATAATCGACCTCGTCGAATTCAAGGCGGAAATTTACAAAGACGACCTCGGAAAGGAGATCGAAATAACCGATATACCCGCAGATATGCTCGAGGAGGCTACCGAAGCCCGCCAGCAACTTGTCGAACTCGCCGCCGAACAGGACGATGAACTTATCGAAAAGTTCTTTGAAACGGGCGAACTTACCATCGACGAGATAAAAGCGGGGCTCCGCAAAGCCACTATAGGAATGAAGTGCACGCTCGTTCTGTGCGGATCGAGTTACCGCAACAAGGGCGTTCAACTCCTTCTCGACGCGATAGTCGATTACCTTCCTTCCCCGCTCGACGTGGATCACGTCAAGGGCGTCAACCCGAAGGGTGAGGAAGAGGAGAGAAAAACTTCGGACGAAGAACCTTTTTC
>JAFTDZ010000042.1 GCA_017453885.1 Clostridia bacterium | reverse complement strand
TTTCCGTCAGTTCACTTTCTATCTTCGTTTCCAGATCTTTCAGAACGTTGTCCGGCACGGAATAACTCGTTGATAACGTTTGGGGCGAAACGGTTCTGCTCGTGTCGTCGAGCCGCGCTTTCGCCTTCAGGTAAACGTGCAAAATCGGCCGTCCGTCCTCTATCCTCAGCCGGTACTTCCAACTGTTGTCGCGCAGGGAGATCATAAGGTCGGCTTCTTTTCCGTACAAGTCTGCGTCGTGCAGCAGAAGGGAAGTTTCGTTCGTCTTATGCAGTATAAGGTTGAAAACGAGCGTTTCCTTGTCGTCGAGTTCGCCCGCAAGCACTCCCTTTGAAAACAGCGCGGTGCTGTTCGCGTCGAATATCTTGTCCTTTTTGCCCGAATTTTTTTCGCCGCTCCCGCTCGGACTACCGCCCCCGCCGTTACCCGAACTTTCGTTACCGCCGGAACTACCGCCGTTTGAACTTCCGCGATCACCCGAACTTTCTCCGCCGTCCGAACTTCCGCTCCCGCCGGAACTTCCGCCCTCGCCCGAGGCTCCGCCGCTTCCGCTTTTATCGGAAGCGTCGTCGGGGCTTTCCGCGTCGAGCGAAGATTCCGTCTTTATCTTCGGCATAAGCGAAAATCCGCTTTCCGAATAGTAACCCATGCTGAATTCTTTCAGGTTCATAAAGGAAACGGCAGAGGCGCTCTCGGCGTCCCGCTCGAGTATTTTCGAAGCGGAAAAGGCGGAAACGTCGTCTAGCGGGGTAGAGGTGGTGAGTATTTCTTTGGCGGTCGCGTCGGTCGCGCACAGTTCGGCGGTGTCGAGCATCTTGTCCGTCCTTATAAAATAGTCAAGGCATTCCATCACGTCTCCGTCGAATATTCCCTTGCCGAGAACTATCACGTTGCAAAAGGAAAGTTTCACGTACCAACCGGTGTGCGTTCCCACGCTTTCCAGAGCGAGGGCGGGCGTTCGCCCCTTGCCGGAAACCACCGTCGCCTTGTAGGAGGCGGCTTGGCTCGTCGCCTGCGGAACGGCTATCTGCGCCGAAAGTTCGTATTCTTCCCCGTCCTTATCCACGCCGAGCGCAACCACAATGGCTGTTTCCTTTATGTCAACGAGGGGGAAGTCGTTTGAAATATCCAGCGCAAGTATCCCCAGCACCAGCAGAAGAATTATTTTACTTTTGAAAAGCCGTTTCATAAATTTTCTCCTTTCGTCCCTTTCCCTTTTTGGTAAGCAGCAGGGCGAGCGGCGGAACAGCGTAGGCGAAGAATGCCATCGCCGGCGTGAAAAATTTCTCAAAAATCTCTATTATCGCGCGGAAGTACAGCGGCATGAACAGCGTCATGGCGCACAGCGCCCCGCACGGAACGAGGGCTATAAGCCACACGCGTTTGTTCCCGAAAACCTTTATCGCGCAATCCGTAGCGAAAACGAGCGGCGCCGCCAGCGCGATAAGCGAACCAGCCGTTATAAGTATGGTAACGGCGTAGTCGAACCGCATCACGGTGGAGGAGAACAGGGAATATTTCGTCATCTTGTTTATCGCGTATGTTTCGCGCGGGGCAAGGTCGCCGTAAATTCCCGTGAACACGGCGAGCAGCAGAACGCACAGCGCCGCGGCTGCCGCGAAGGAAAGCGCAACGCGCAGATAAAAGCCCTTTTCCTTTTTTATCCGCCCCGCCAAAAAAAGCAGGGCAAGCGGTTGCCCGTGCCACAAAAGCCCCATATATCCCGCGTAAAACGTCTGTTTCGGCGGATTTTTCATCACGGGCAACAGGTTGAAAAAGTCCGCCTGAAAGATGGAGAGCGCCACCGCGAGTATTATTCCCGCAAGCGTCAGGCGGAATAGTATCTCGCTCGCCCGCGTAAATGTTTTCATTCCCTTTACCGCAAAGTAAAACGCGAGGAAGAACAGGGGAACGAATGTCGCCACCGGCGGCGCCGCCTCGTAAAAAGATATTTCTATAAACTTCTTATGCTCGAATACCGGCACGATGGCTTTCAGCGTAAAATATGCCGAAAACGTGAGATATACGGCGTTTGCGAAGAATTTTCCGAATGAATTTTCAAGCAGATCGTAAAAGGATCTTCCGTCCGATATCTTTATGAAAGCGAGTACCGCCGCGAGCATCGCTCCGTCCGCAACAAGGTTCGTAAGCCCCGCTACCCAGGCGTCCTGCCGCGCGAATTGCGCGTAAACGGACGGAAGGAGCAAAAACTTACCCACGGTGGTAAGCGTGAATATCATCATGCCCGCCTGTCTTTTATTTATGATCATAATCCCCCCGTTAATGTGAGAAAAAGGCGACTTTTCATTTTTTCCCGCCGTCTTTCGCAAGGCGGAAACGCCTCTTGTTCTTCTGCCCGATGGAAAGCGGCCTCGTGTCCATTTCCGAGAGCGGCGCGATGTACAGAGAATCTTTCATATCGGCAGGCACGGTCGGCGCGTACGGCGCGAGTATCGAAACGCCGAAGTTTTCCAGCGAGCATAGATACGCGGTTATGAAAACCGTC
Source organism: Clostridia bacterium (assembly GCA_017453885.1). Lineage (GTDB taxonomy): Bacteria > Bacillota > Clostridia > Christensenellales > Borkfalkiaceae > RGIG3732. The sequence goes on along the minus strand of JAFTDZ010000042.1, from coordinate 761 downwards.
GCTATTATTATTCCGTAACCGCCCGCGCACCCCGCCACGATAAGCATTATAAGCCTTATAAGCGACATTGTTTCCACAAGTTCCGGCACCGTGTAAAGGCTTATCGCGCTTATCGACATTATAAGTATCGCCGGCGTGGAAACTATCCCCGCCTGCACCGCGGTTTCGCCGAGTACCAGCGCGCCCACTACCGAAAGCGCCATTCCGGCGTACTTCGGCATTCTCGTGCTCGCCTCGTTAAGCACCTCGAATATCACCAGAACGAAGAACATTTCAAAACTCGGCGCCATGGGTATGCCCTTGATGCTGTTGATTATCGTAAGCAGAAAATTCAGCGGCAGAAATTGCAGGTGAAAAAGTTCGGAAGCCACGTAAAACGCAGGTAAAAGCACCGCTATGCACACCGCGGCAAACCTTATCCACCGCGTGAAAAGCGCCCGCGCGGTGGTCATATAATAGTCCTCCGGGTTCTGAAAATCCTCCACCAGAAGGTATGGCAGGGTGAGGACTATGGGCGAGCCGTCCACTATTATCGCAACGCGCCCTTCCATAATGCGGGCGACAACCACGTCCGGCTTTTCCGCGGTGTTCAGTTGTTTGAAAACCGAAGCCTCTCTCGAACAGATAAGTTTAGCGATATAAGAGGAGTCGGAAACGTTGTCTATATCTATTTTACCTATCCTGTCAAGCACGTCTTTCACAAGTTTTTCGTCGGCTATTTCCGAGATGTAAACCACCGATACCGCCGTTTGCGAAACCTT
>JAFTDZ010000041.1 GCA_017453885.1 Clostridia bacterium | reverse complement strand
TTTCTATGCGGCATATAACGCGAAAGGTTGCAGGTTTTCACCTTTCTGCGTTCAAGCCGATTGTTCCTCTTTCCCAAAAACTTTTACTGCGTAAAACTTTTCGGGAGCCCTGTTTGGCGTTCAGTCGAAATGACCTTAAGAAACGACACCGAAAAGTAAAAAAACTCCGCCCCGAAAATACGGGGCGGAGAAAAAAAGGGGAAAATAGGAGGTCGCGGCTGTACCGCGATAACGTATTATTCTACGGTTATATATTTGGTAGCGGGAACTTCCGGCTTTTCCTTCGGCACGAACAATTCGAGAATGCCGTTCTCGTATTTCGCCTTTATGTCCTCGCTCTTTACCGTGTCGCCCACGTAGAAACTTCTCTCGCAGGTCTCCTTGATCTCGCGGCGGAGATATTTTGCGTTTTCGCTCTCTTCCTTAACTTCCTTCTTACCGCTCACGGTGAGGTAGCCGTTTTCGAGGGAAACGCTTATTTCGTCCTTGCCGAAGCCGGGCATCGCGAGGGAGAGGTCGTAACCCTCGTCGCTCTCCTTAACGTTGGCGCGCATCTCGTTCTTCCTGTCGAAATAAGCGGGAGCGAAGAAATCGTCGAACGCGTTAAAAATGTCGTAATTGTTGCAATTACTCGTAAGATAAGTTTTCATAATATTCATTCTCCTTATATCTTATTTGAAATCGTGTTAGCAAGCTTTATTATTGTTTGCTGGCACTCTTTCCCTTTGTCTGCTAATATTGTACCACGTCTTTTTAACTTTGTCAAGAGTTTTATGTAAATTTTTTTGCAAATTTTCAAAAAAATTTTTTTGAGGGTTTTTTTGCCGAAATAATGAAAAAATAAAATTTACGCCGTTATTTTAATGCAAAATTCATAATTATATGATATAATCTATAAGAATATTAAAAAGGACTTATCGGCAGAAAGACAGGAGATAACATGCTATCGTTAAAGTACATTCACAAAGACTACGTTACGGGGGATACCGTCGTTCAGGCTCTCAAGGGCGTGAGCGTGGATTTCCGCGATAACGAATTCGTTTCGGTGCTCGGGCCGTCCGGCTGCGGAAAGACCACGCTGCTCAACATTCTCGGCGGGCTTGACCGTTACACCACGGGCGACCTTATAATAAACGGCGTTTCCACAAAGCAGTACCGCGACGAGGACTGGGACGCGTATCGGAACCATACCGTAGGTTTCGTATTTCAGACGTATAACCTAATAATGCACCAAAGCGTTCTCGGCAACGTGGAACTCGCGCTGACGCTTTCGGGCGTTTCCGCAAAGGAACGCAGGGAGATGGCAACGCGCGCTCTCGAAAAGGTCGGGCTTAAGGAGCAAATAAACAAGCAACCGAACCAACTTTCCGGCGGGCAGATGCAGAGGGTGGCTATAGCGAGGGCGATAGTCAACAACCCCGATATAATCCTTGCGGACGAACCAACCGGCGCGCTCGACACGCAGACCAGCGTGCAGATAATGGACATTCTCAAAGAGATAGCCAAGGATAAGTTGGTTATAATGGTAACGCACAACCCAGACCTTGCCGAGAAGTATTCCACACGCATCGTGCGGCTTTCCGACGGGGAACTTATTTCCGACAGCAACCCCGTTTCGCCCGAAGAATATTCCGCGCTGACAGAGGAGAGTTTGCGGAGAGAAAATGGCGAAGGAGAAGTTGCGCCCGCTGAAGAAGGCGAGAGCAAAAAAGATAAAAAGCCGCCTAAATCACGCAAAAAACACCCTTCCATGTCCTTCTTTACCGCGTTGACGCTCTCTTTCAGGAACCTTCTCACCAAGAAGGCGAGGACAATTCTCGTGTCCTTCGCGGGGAGCATAGGAATTATAGGCATAGCGCTTATCCTTTCCCTTTCGGACGGGTTTCAGGCGTATATAAATAAGGTGCAGGAAGATACCCTTTCGAGTTATCCGCTCACCATAGAGCGGGAAACCGTGGATATGACGGCGATGGCGTCCGCCCTGCTCGGCGTGGGCAAGGGCAAGGAAAGGGAGAAGGATCCCGAAACCATTTACGTCAACAGCCTCGCCGCGGATATGTTCAGCGCCGTGAACGAGCAGACAAAAACCAACCAACTCGGCAAGTTCAAAAAGGCGTTCGAGGCGGACGAGGAGATACAGAAGTCCGTTTCCGCCGTCAAATATTCTTACGATATAAATCTCAATATTTTCTTCGAGGGGGATCAACCGCTGAACGCGTCCAAAACCACGCAGAGGGTGAACGCGGCGGCTATTTCCACCGGCGGGATAAGTTCTATGATGGGCTTTTCGCTCAACGCCTGGTCGGAAATGATCGATAACGCCGACCTTATAAAATCGCAGTACGACCTTCTCGGCAAGAACAGCCGCTGGCCGGAATCTTATGACGAACTTCTGATCGTCGTAGATGAAAACGAGGAGATAAACGACTACGTTCTCTGGTCGCTCGGAATGCTGAACCTGTCCGATATTCTTGCGGAGCCAAAGGAAGGCGAGGAAAAACCGGATATAAAATTTACTTACGACCAGATACTCGGGTTAAAATACAAATTAGTGCTTTCTCCCGATCTTTACGAATACGACCGGAACGAACTTGAAACGGGTACCGTAAACGTTTCGGCAAAAGCGATCGACGACGCGGTGAAAAGCGGCGTGGCGCTGAAAGTGGTGGGCATAATAAAGCCGAAGGTATCCGCGGCGGCAACTTCCATAAACGGCACCGT